>JBFFQZ010000021.1:0-17475 GCA_041573235.1 Sulfitobacter sp.
GACCATTTCCGCAAATCGTCTCCCGTGAAGGTCACCCGCCCTTCGGAAGTGATCAGCCGCATGATGGCCAGCGCCAGCGTCGTCTTGCCAGAGCCGCTTTCGCCGACAATGCCCAGCGTCTCGCCCGCGCGCACGCTCAGCGACGCATCGTTGACCGCCTTGACGTGGTCCACGGTCCGCCGCAGCAGGCCCTGCTGGATGGGGAACCAGATCTTCAGGTGCTCCGTCTCGACAATCGTTGGCGCGTCTTCGGGCACAGGGGCGGGGCGGCCCTTGGGCTCGGCACCCAATAGCTTCTTGGTATAGGCATGTTTCGGAGCGTCGAAAATCTCTTGTGTCGGGCCTTGTTCGACGATCTCGCCGTTCTTCATCACACAGACCCGGTCCGCGATGCGCCGCACCACGCCCAGGTCATGGGTGATGAACAGCAACCCCATTCCCTCGCTCTTTTTCAGGTCGGCCAGCAATTCGAGGATTTGCGCCTGGATGGTCACGTCCAGCGCCGTCGTCGGCTCATCCGCGATCAGCACGTCGGGCTTGTTGGCCAGCGCCATGGCGATCATCACGCGCTGGCGTTGCCCCCCGGACAGCTGGTGCGGGTACGATCCCAGCCTGCTTTCCGCGTCGTGGATCCCCACCTTTTCGAGCAGTTCCAGAATGCGTGCGCGTGCCGCATCGCCGGTCAGCGCCTGGTGCAGCGCCAGCGATTCGGCCAGCTGCTTTTCGATCGTGTGCAACGGGTTGAGCGACGTCATCGGCTCCTGGAAGATAAAGCTGATGTCGTTGCCGCGCACCTTGCGCAAAAGCGTTTCATCCGCCCCGATCATCTGTTGCCCATCATAGGTGACCGACCCTTCGACCTGGGCCGTATCGCCCAGCAGGCTGACCGTGGACAGGGCCGACACCGACTTGCCAGAGCCGCTTTCGCCCACCAGCGCCACCGTCTCTCCGCGGTCGAGATGAAAGGACACGCCCTTGACCGCCGCGGTCATTGCGCCATCCTGCCGGAACGACACGCACAGGTTCTTGACGTCCAGAAGTGCCGCCATCAGGAAAACGTCTTTCTGGGGTCGAACGCGTCGCGGACCCCCTCAAAGATGAACACCAGCAGCGACAGCATGATCGCAAAGGTGAAAAATGCGGTAAAGGCCAACCAGGGCGCCTGCAGGTTCTGTTTCGCCTGCAAGGTCAGCTCACCCAGCGACGGTGCCGAAGACGGCAACCCGAAGCCCAGGAAATCCAGCACCGCCAGCGAGGAAATCGTGCCGGTGATCAGGAACGGCAGCATCGTCAGCGTCGCCACCATCGCGTTGGGCAGCATGTGGCGGAACATGATCGTCGTGTTGCCCACGCCCAGCGCCCGCGCCGCGCGGACATATTCCAGATTACGCGCGCGCAGGAATTCGGCGCGCACCACCCCCACCAGAGCTGTCCAGCTGAACAGCACCAGCAGGAACACCAACAGCCAGAAACTTCGGCCCAGGATCGCGAACATGATGATGATCACGTAAAGCGATGGCGTCGAGGTCCAGATTTCGATGATCCGCTGAAAGATCAGGTCCAGCCAGCCGCCAAAGAACCCCTGCACGGCGCCCGCCGCAATGCCGATCAGTGTGCTCAGCCCGGTCACCAGAAGGGTGAACACGATCGACAGCCGGAAACCATGGATCACCCGCGCCAGCACGTCACGCTTGGTCCCGTCGGTGCCCAGAAGGTTCTCTGCGTTGGGCGGCAGCGGCGCGGCACCTGGGCGGTCCACGGCGGTATCGTAGCTATAGGGAATGGGCGGCCAGATGGCCCAGCCCTTCTCGATCGGCTCGCCCTCGATCACGCCATCTTCGGCATCCGCGATATAGGCGTCGGGGTCGTCGAAACACAATTCCGACCCGCCCGTGGCAATCAGGCATTTCACCTCCGGGTCGCGATAGGCCGCCTCGGTCTGGAAATCACCGCCGAATGCCGTCTCGGGGTAGAACTTGAAGATCGGGGTGAAATAGTCGCCGCGATAGTTCACGAGAATCGGCTTGTCGTTGGCCAGGAACTCCGCGAACAGCGACAACGTGAAGATCACCGCGAAGATCCACAGCGACCAGAACGCCCGCCGGTTGCGCTTGAAGTTGCGCCAGCGGCGCTGGTTGAGCGCAGAGAGCGCCATCAGCCTTCCCTCTTCTCGAAATCGATGCGCGGATCGACCAGCACATACATCAGATCGGAAATGATTCCGACCACCAGACCGATCAGGCCAAAGATGAACAGCGTTCCGAAGACGATCGGATAATCCCGCGCCACCGCCGCCTCGAATCCGAGTCGCCCCAGCCCATCAAGGCTGAAGATCGTCTCGATGATCAGCGACGAGCCAAAGAACACCCCGATGAACACCGCCGGAAACCCCGCGATCACGATCAGCATCGCGTTGCGGAACACGTGACCGTAGAGCACCCGGCGCTCGCTCAGCCCCTTGGCGCGCGCGGTCATGACGTAATGCTTCTTGATCTCGTCGAGAAAGCTGTTCTTGGTCAGCAGCGTCAGCGTCGCAAAGGCAGAAATCGTCGAGGCCAGCACCGGCAGGGTGATGTGCCAGAAGTAATCCTTTACCTTGCCGAAGGCGCTCAGCTCATCGAAATTGTCCGACGTGAGACCGCGCAGGGGAAACAGCTCATAGCAGGTCGGATTGAACGCGGCGCCCCCCGGCCAGATCTCGGACAGGCCGGGGATGCGGAAGCAATTGGCCGGCACGAACAGCACCAGCAGCAGGATCGCGAACAGGAAACCGGGGATCGCATAGGCCGCGATGATCGCGCCCGAGGTCCAGGTGTCGAACCGCGTGCCGTCGCGCACCGCCTTCTTGATGCCCAGCGGGATCGAAATCAGATAGGCGATCAACGTCGACCAAAGCCCCAGCGTGATCGACACCGGCAACTTTTCCTTGATCAGTTCGATGACCGAAATCGACCGGAAATAACTCTCACCGAAATCGAACATCAGGTAGTTGCCCAGCATTCGGAAAAACCGCTCCACCGGCGGCTTGTCGAAACCGAACTCACGCTCAAGTTCTTCGATGAATTCGGGCGGCAGCCCCCGCGCGCCCACGTAATTCTCATTCGCGCCCAGATCGGCGGTTTCGGTGTCGGCACCCGAACCGGCAAAGCCGCCGAACACGTCGCCGCCCCCCTGGATACGGGCGATCGCCTGTTCCACCGGGCCGCCGGGCACGAACTGCACCAGCGCGAAATTGACCAGCATGATCCCGAACAGCGTCGGTATGATCAGCAACAGCCGTCTGAGAATATAGGAGCCCATGGTTACCTCAGCGCGCCTGCCGCACGCAGTCGTTCCGCTTTTTCCGCGTCGTACCACCAGAAATCCAGATAGCCCAGACCATAGGCCGGCTGGTTTTCGGGATGGCCGTACTGATCGTAATACGCGGTCCAGTAGACGTCATTGTACCAAACGGGGATCATGATGAATTCATGGCGCAGCGCCCGGTCCAGCGCGGTCATCGCCGCCTCTTCCTGTTCGCGCGTCTCGGCCAGCAACGATGCTTCGATGATCGCATCCACCATCGGACTGGCAAGCCCCGCAGGATTGAACAGCGAATAGCTGGCCGCCTCCGAGCCATAGCGCTGCGACAGCCCCGTGCCGGTCCCAAGGAACGCGGCGTATTGATCATAGACCATGTCATAGTCGCGGTCGCGCTCGCGGGCCGTGTATTGCGAGCTGTCCACCTTCTCCAGCACCGCCTCGATCCCGAAGTTCTCCAGGTTGGACATGAAATTCTCCACCACGGCAGACAGGGTGGCGGACCCCGAAGAATTCAACAGGAACGTCAGCCTCAGCGGCTCACCCTGCGCATTGCGCCGCTTGCCGTCGTCACCCACGGCCCAACCGGCCGCATCCAGAAGCTTCATCGCGCGACGGGCATTGCGCCGGTCCAGCAGCCGCTCGGGCTTCGAGGTATGCGGCATGCGCGCCTCCTCGGTCAGCAGGTCCGGCACGACCACGTCCCCCAGCGACCGCAGAAACGCCAGTTCGGCCCCCTCCGGCACGCCGGTGGCCATCAACGGCGTGTCCTGCGTAAAGGACGCGCGCTGTTTGAACAGTCCGTATTGCAGCGATTCGTTGGTCCACTCAAAATTAAAGCCGAGCGCCACAGCCTCGCGCACCCGCTTGTCCTGCAACACCTCGCGGCCAAGGTTGAACACGATCCCCGACGGGGTGGGAGGCGATCCGTCAGGAATTTCCTCCTTCACCACATAACCTTCCGCGACTTTCGGGAAATCATAGGCCGTGGCCCATTGTTTGGAATTGCCCTCGTTGCGAAAGGTGTATTCGCCGGATTTGAACGCCTCGAAGGCGGAATTTTCATCGCCGAAATATTCCACCCGGATGCGGTCGAAATTGTTGCGGCCCACGTTGAACGGCAGATCGCGGCCCCAATAGTCGGGGTTGCGCTTGTAGACGATGCGGCGGTTCACATCGACCGTCTCGATCATGTAAGGCCCGGACCCGGGCGAGATGTCCAGACGGCTTTCGTCCAGCCGCGCGCCGGTTTCCTCGTACCATTTCTTTGACCATGCGGGCACGAATCCGACCTGGTCGATCAGCGACCGGCGCGAGATGCCTTCGGTAAAATAGAATTTCACCGTGTGATCGTCGATCACCTCGACTTTCGGGATCCGCTTGCGCACCGCGTCGGCGTAGGATTTCAGCCCCTGGTCCAGCAGCAGGTTGTGCGAGAACGCGATGTCATGGGCGGTCACCGGATCTCCGTTGGAAAACCGCGCCTCCGGGCGCATGTGAAAGATCACCCAATCCTTGGTTTCGGGATATTCGACCGTATGCGCGAGCAGGCCGTAGTATTCGCCATAGACGTCCGCGGGCGCCGATTCCCCCCCCACGCCACCGCCCAGCAGGCTTTCGTACATGACCGTACTCAGTGCGCCGCCGCGCCCCTTGCGCGAATAGGGGTTCATCGAATCAAACGTGCCCAGCGTCGAAATCGCGATCTCGCCGCCCTTGGGCGCATCCGGATTCACGTAATCGAAATGGGTGTAGTCGGGCGGATATGTCAGGTCGCCATAAAACGAATAGCCGTGGCTTTTGATGATCGTCTCATGCGCTTCGGCCCGCACCAGACTGCCCCAGCAAAAGGCCAGCACGAACACCAACGCCCCCGACCACAGCCAGCGATGACAAAAGGTGCGGGCTTGAACGGCAGCGGAAGATGTGGACATCAGCGGGCTCCTTGGGACTGGTCGATCAGACAGCGGTATATCGGATACCTAGGCTAAAGCCGGGGCGCGCCAAGTTACAAGTTGCAAACCTGTGATCTTGCTGAAATCCGGCGGCAAAACGGAAAAAGGCCGCCCTCACGGCGACCTTTTTCAATTCGATACGTCGGATACGCGACCCGGATCAATCGTCGAGGCTGTCCAGATAGGCGATGAGGTTGGCGCGGTCCTCAGGCTTGTTCAGCCCGGCAAAGCCCATAGTTGTGCCCGGCGCCCATTCGGACGGCTTTTTCAGGAACCCGCTCAGGTTCTCAGGGGTCCACTCGCCTTCCTTTTCGGAAAGCCCACCGGAGTATTCAAATCCGCTCACCGCCGCGATGTCACGACCAACCACGGCATAGAGATACGGGCCCGTTGCATTCGCGCCGTCTTCGACCTTGTGGCAGGCGGTGCATTTGCGAAAGACCTTGGCGCCCGCGTCCACGTCAGCTGCGGCCATCAGTTCCGCAAACGGCACTTCCTCAACCTCTTCTTCGGGCTCGGCGCTTTCAACGGCAATCGAATAGGAGGGCTCACCATGCAGTTCGGCATGATACAGTTCTTCGCCCGCCCATTTGCCCAACAACAGAACCAGCCAGGCACCGAGCACGCCAGCAGCAACTTTGGTTAGGGTCATTGTATCCATGGCTTAGGTCCATTGCTTTGAATTGTTCTAACGGTTGGGGGGGTATCTATTGCTTTCCCTCTCCGCAGGCAAGGTGTAGTTACCGCGACCAAACGCCCTTATGAAGATGTTTTTGCAAAGGAGCCATGGGATGAGTGCAAACCAACCGCCGCGCATCGCGTTTCAGGGCGCTCTGGGGGCCTATAGCCACGAAGCATGCCTGCAGGCCCGCCCCGACGGAATCCCCGTGCCCTGCACCACCTTCGAAGGGGTACTGCGCGCGGTACGGGAAGGACGCGCGGACCTCGCCATGCTGCCGGTCGAGAACACGACATATGGCCGCGTTGCAGACATCCACCGACTGCTCCCCGAAAGCGGAATGCACATCATCGAAGAAGCCTTCGTGCGGGTGCGTATCGCGCTGATGGCGCGGCCGGGCGTGACACTGGATCAGATCAAGCACGTGCGCGCCCACCTCGTTCTGCTGCCACAGGCGCGCAGCTTTCTCACGGCACACGGCATCACCTCGGAGCCCGCCGCCGACAGCGCGGGTGCCGCGGAAGAGCTTGCGGCGGGCGGCCCTCGGCACGAAGGTGTGCTGGCCAGTTCCGTCGCCGCGCGGATCCACGGGCTTGAGGTGCTGGCCGACGGGATCGAAGACCTGGATCACAACACCACCCGGTTCCTGCTGATGGCCCCGGACATCGACATGTCTCCTCGCGGCGCGCACATGATGACGACCTTCGTCTTCGAGGTGCGCAACATTCCCGCCGCACTCTACAAGGCGATGGGCGGCTTTGCGACCAACGGCGTGAACATGACCAAGCTGGAAAGCTACATGGTCGGCGGTTCCTTCACCGCGACGCAATTCTACGCGGATATCGAGGGGCACCCGGACGATCCGGCCGTCAAACGTGCGCTGGATGAACTTGCGTATTTCACGAACATGCTGGAAATTCTGGGCGTCTACCCGGCCCATCCCGGGCGCTGGCAAACTGAGGCATGAGACCTCTCACCGGGCAACGATTTTTTTCAAAAAAATCGGTCCGGAATTTTTGAAAAATTCCGCTTCCCGGCGCCAGCGCTGTGCGGATGATCTGGACTGTGCGGTGCGGCCTGTCCGGTCCACCCGGTTCCGCTCAGGCGGTTCGCTTGTGGCGGTCTTCCATGGTCCGCACGAACTCCGCAACGCGCAGCTTGTATTTCTTCGTCAGCGATGCCTTTGCCAGCTTCAGCGATTGTACCAGCAGTCGCGCCGACAGGTTCAGAGGCTTGATATCAGTGGCGACGAGTATCCTCGTGCGATTGCGCGACAGCGCGACCAGTTCCAGCGTCATCATCGTCACCAGCCCCTGAGAGCGGCATTCGAACACCATCTCATGGGGGCGCTCGTAGGTGATCAGTTCGATCTCGATCTGTCGCCGTTTACCACGCAGCTTGAACGCCGCGCTCCAGCCCATACCGACAGCTGGTCGGGTTTGCGTATCCGTCCGCTGCACTTCCGCGCCGCGCCGCATCGCCGCGCGCTCAAACACCTCGAAATCACAAAGCATGTCAAAGGCGGCATCAATCGGCGCTTCGATATCTTCCTTGGTCGAAAATTTCATCGCGCCACCGTTTCTTCGCTCTTGCTAGACATCTTGCGCCGGGAAAGGTGTAGAACCCGTAAATCGCCCCCGCAGCACATCTGCCAGTCACTCCTGGGCATCCCGCCACTCCCTCGTTAATCTTTCGTTGAAGTCTTCTAGTCAAGTGTGTCCGACAGCCACCGTTCAATGAGAAAATGCGCGATGGCCCCCTTGCGCGCGGGCAGGACTTCGGGATGGTGGCCTGCCGAAATCTCCATCATCTCTTCGCGGGTGATCCATCGGGCGTCCTCTATCTCTGACGGGTCGATGGTGATCTTCTGGCTGGTGGCCTGGCCCCAACAGCCAAACATCAGCGACGCCGGGAATGGCCAGGGCTGGCTTGCCAGATAACCGACCTCGCCGACCTCGACACCTGCCTCCTCGAACACCTCCCTCCGGACGGCTGCCTCCAGCGTCTCGCCCGGCTCGACAAAGCCCGCCAACAGCGAATACATCCCGTTCGGCCAGCCCGGAGAGCGGCCGACCAGAACCGAATTTCCATGCGTGATCAACATGATGACCACAGGATCCGTGCGCGGAAAGTGCGACGCGCCGCAAGTCTCGCAGGTGCGCTGCCAGCCACCTTGCGTAAGCTGCGTGCCCGCGCCGCATTGTGCACAGAACCGGTGGATGTCATGCCAACCGAAGATCGCCTTGCCCGAGGCGGCAAGCTCGGCATCACGTGGGCCGAGCCATGTCATGACCCGCCGCAACTCTGCAAACGCCATCCAGTCAGGCAACGCCGGATGGCGCTGTTCGCTGGGGTCCAGAAAACTGCCCAGACTGCTTTCATCCAGCGTGTCAGGCGTCCAGTCCGACAGGTCCACGCCGAACACCGGCCCACCCTCTTCACGGCCCAGCAGAATCGGCGGCCGCGACGCCTCGCGCAGCGCCTCGTGATCCATCGCCAACCGGATCAGCCCCGCTGGCCGCTCGGCTGAAATCAACGGCTTGCCACGCCAGAAGACAACCGCCCGCGCGCTCGGGTCCGCCGCCGCAGCGGACAGCGCCTGCGGATCGCCGCGCAGTTCCCCCGCACGGTCCAGCCCCGATCCCCCGAATGTTACCTGCTCAGCGTTTTTCATTCCTGCTCCCCTCCTGGCGACACATAAAAGCACCGCTTCCTGATTTAATGCACTTCAGTACACATAGGTACCGTTTACCACCTCAACCCGGGGTGGTAATTTTGTGCCATGAACCCCGCGCAACCAAGATCCGCATTTTCCCTCGCACCGCCTGTGGCGCGACTGAGGGTCATGGCGACAACCGATCTGCACGGACATCTTTTGCCCCATGACTACATCAAGGACCAGCCGACACAAGGCGGCGGGCTTGCGGGGCTGGCCAGCCTGATCGCTGATGCACGGGCCGAGGCCGCCGCCGCGCAATCCGGCACGCTGCTGCTGGACAACGGGGACACCTTTCAGGGGACACCGCTGGCGACCCATCTGGCCAAGCATCCGGTCACGCCGGACCACCCCATCATCTCCAGCCTCAACTACCTTGAGTATGACGCGCTGGGTGTCGGCAACCATGACCTCGACCACGGGCTGCCTTACCTCCAGGCGGTGGCGGGGCACCTGAAGATGCCGCTGCTCAGCTCGAACCTGACCGGGATCACGCTTGGAGCGATCCGGCACAGCGCGCTGCTGCCGATTGCGTTGCCAGCCGGTGTGCCCGCGCCGCTGACCATCGGAATCCTGTCGATCCTGCCCGAACAGACCGCAGTCTGGCACGGCCACCACCTGGGCGCCACGACCGGACAGGAAGACCCGGCAAAGGCCGTCACGACAACAGCCGCGCAACTGCGCGCCGCAGGTGCCGACCTGGTGATCGTGCTGGCCCACATGGGTGTCGGGTCACCGGAGGACGGGCCACGGCAGGACCGGGCGGGTCTGGCGCTGACCGCGTCCGGCCCGATTGACGCGCTGATCCTCGGCCATACGCACCGGCGCCTACCCTCGGCAGATTTCGCCCGGCGGGCGGGCGTTGATCTCAACCAGAGCACCGTCGCGGGGGTGCCAACCGTGATGGCCGGGCACAACGGCTCGGATCTTGCGGTAATGGACCTCAATCTTGAATACCGGGACGGCGACGGCTGGAAAATAACCGGCCACCACTGTGCGCTGCGCCGCAACGGTCCGGGTACGCCGCAGGATCCGAACATCCTGGCCCGTGTCTCCGAGACGCACCGCTCGGTGACCTCGCAGCTGGCGACGCCCGTCGCGGAAACCACGGAGCGCCTGCACAGTTATTTCTCGCTCGTGGCCCCTGCCCCGACCCAGCGGCTTGCCGCGCGCACCCTGCACCGATTGGTCCGCGACGCTCTGCAAGGGACTGCCCACGCGGATGTCCCCGTCCTGGCCGCAGTCGCCGCCTATAGCACCGGAGGACGGGAGGGGCCGGGCAACTACATAAACATCCCGCAGGGCGCGGTGATGCAGCGCCACATCGCCGGGCTCACTCCCTATGCGGATCAGACACTGGGCATTCACGTCACCGGGGCCGAGTTGATGGCCTGGCTTGAGCATGCGGCGGTGTTGTTCAACACACTGGAGGCCGAACAGAACGATCAGCCGCTGATCAACAGTGATATTCCGGGTTTTCAGTTCGACACGATCTTTGGCGTGAATTACGTGATCGACCCGAGCGGGCAGCCGTACCAGCGGATCAAGTCGCTGACATGGCAAGATCAGCCGGTGCGTGAGGATCACGTGTTTATCCTCGCCACGAACCAGTTCCGCGTCGCGGGTGGCGGCGGTTATCGCCCGTCGCCGCCGGACCGGGTGATCGTGCGCGCCACAGCCCCGCTTGAGCCTGCGATGATCGCGACGCTCACCCGGTCGGACCCCGATCCATGGTCTGCGGCCGCCCCCTGGCGCTTCGCGTCACTTGGTGGGATTCAGGCCCTCATCAATTCGGAGCCCGGCGCCGCCGAGTGCCTTGACGATATTGCGCATCTTGACCCGCAGCCCCAAGGCACCACCGCCGAAGGCTTTACCAGTCTGCGCATCACTCTTTGAATTGCCTGATCCGCCGACTTGCAGCAGCGGCCACAATTGCCTATATCACCCCTTGAGAGGTTGGTGCGGGCAGGCGCCTCGCCAACCTGGTCAGGTCCGGAAGGAAGCAGCCACAACGAGTCCCGCTTGGGTCGTTATCAATCTCTCACCCCTCCAATGCAGGGCGCGCCGCCCGGCTGTGGGAGGACACACATCTTTCCTCATCATTGCAGTCGGTACGAGAACCGCGGCACGCCGCAGGTTACCCATGGGTAACCGATTGAAATTCATTAACAATGATTACCAGAACGTCACGACAGCGCGCGTTATCGGAATGTCGACAAAAGACGGTGGCAATGGGGGCGGCGGCGGGGCGCATCCTGACAGTCCGCGCGGTGGCGGCCCCCTGCCTGCACTTTGGCGGGCCCACGCATGTTTCATCCGGTTGTTCCCGACGCCGCCAGCGCCTAGTTTGGTCGGGACCTCCGAATCCTGACAGGATCTTCATGACCGACACCCCCGCCTACCGCGTGTTCGCGCGCAAATACCGCCCCGAGACCTTTGCCGATCTGGTGGGGCAGGATGCGATGGTGCGCACACTGAAAAACGCCTTTGCTGCGGACCGGATCGCGCAGGCCTTCATCATGACGGGCATTCGCGGCACCGGAAAGACGACCACCGCGCGAATCATCGCCAAGGGCATGAATTGCGTCGGCCCCGATGGCACCGGCGGACCCACGACCGAACCCTGCGGCACATGCGAGCATTGCAGCGCCATTATGGAAGGCCGCCATGTTGACGTGATCGAGATGGACGCCGCATCCAACACCGGGGTCGCCAACATCCGCGAGATCATCGACAGCGTGCACTACCGCGCGGCCTCGGCCCGGTACAAAGTCTATATCATCGACGAAGTGCACATGCTGTCCACGGGCGCGTTCAACGCGTTGCTGAAGACGCTCGAAGAACCGCCCGAGCATGTGAAATTCATCTTTGCCACCACGGAAATCCGCAAGGTGCCGGTGACGGTGCTGTCGCGCTGCCAGCGGTTCGACCTGCGCAGGATCGAACCCGAGGTTATGATCGCGCTGCTGCGCCGGATCGCGGACGCCGAAGGGGCCGAGATTGCCGATGACGCGCTGGCGCTCATCACCCGCGCCGCCGAAGGATCCGCGCGCGATGCGACCTCGCTGCTGGACCAGGCGATCAGCCATGGTGCCGGAGAGACGACAGCAACGCAGGTCCGCGCCATGCTGGGTCTTGCGGACCGGTCTCGGGTGCTGGATCTGCTGGACATGATCCTGCGCGGCGATGCGGCGGCGGCGCTGACCGAGTTGGGCGCGCAATATGCCGAAGGGGCCGATCCGATGGCCGTGCTGCGCGATCTGGCCGAAATCACCCATTGGGTCAGCGTGGTCAAGATTACGCCGGATGCCGCCGAGGATCCGACGATTTCCCCCGAAGAGCGCGACCGCGGGCGCAGCATGGCCGATGCCCTGCCGATCCGGGTGCTGACCCGGCTGTGGCAGATGCTGCTGAAAGCGCTCGACGAGGTCGCAAGCGCCCCCAACGCCATGATGGCCGCGGAAATGGCGATCATCCGGCTGACCCATGTGGCCGACCTGCCCTCTCCCGAAGAGCTGGTCCGCACGCTTCAGAACCAGCCCAGCCCCGGCGCGGGCGCCCCGGCACCCGCGGGCGGTGCCGCACCCTCAGGTGGTGGCGCGCAGGCCGTGCAGCAGGCGCAGACGCGCATGGCCGCGAACCCGTCGTCTTCGGGCCAGACCACGGCACTGGCGCGCGACGCCGATACGGCGCTGGCGCATTTTCCCACCTTCGAGCATGTGCTTGAGCTGATCCGCCACAACCGCGATGTAAAGCTGTTGGTGGAGGTGGAAACCTCGTTGCAGCTGGCCGCCTACCGGCCCGGGCGGATCGAATTCGTGCCAACCGATCAGGCGCCGCGCGATCTCGCGCAGCGGCTGGGCAACAAGTTGCAACTGTGGACCGGCAACCGCTGGGCGGTCAGCGTGGTCAACGATGGTGGCGCGCCCACCATCGCCTCGCTGCGCGACGCAAAAGACAACGCCTTGCGCGCTGATGCGCAGACCCACCCGCTGATGCAGGCCGTGCTGGCGCAGTTCCCGCAGGCCCGGATTACTGCGATCCGCACTCCCGAAGATCTTGCCGCCGCCGCCATCGACGAGGCGCTGCCGGAGGTCGAAGACGAGTGGGATCCCTTCGAGGAAGAGTGATCCGGGCTCTGAAGAAGAGACCGCAAAGCCCGCGGGTATGGCACGCGCGGCCAAGGCGACCTATGTAAACAGCACGGCGAAGACAGGAACGCGGAAGGTCGGCGCCGGGACTTCGCTGTCTGGTGCCGGGGCGCGGCGAGCGGAGTGCAGGTCATGCAGGCACGCTCGGGCCGAACCCGGCCATTCATGCCGACGGGCAAAGTATTGGATGGCACTTTGAGCCATGAAACCTTACCTTACCCGGCAAAGATCAAACTGTTCTAAAAAGGAAATGACCATGTTCAAAGGATTAGGCGGGCTCGGCGATATGGCCGGGATGATGAAGAAAGCCCAGGAGATGCAGGGCAAGATGGCCGAGATGCAGGAAGAGATGCATAACATCATGGTCGAGGGCGAGGCGGGCGCGGGCCTTGTCAAAGCCACCTGCACCGCAAAGGGCGAACTCAAGGGGCTCAACATCGACCCCTCCATCTTCAACGGGGACGACAAGGAGGTCGTAGAGGACCTGATCCTCGCTGCCATCAAGGATGCCCAGGCCAAGGCCAGCGAGCGGGCAGCCGAAGAAATGGGCAAGCTGACGGAAGGTCTTGGCCTGCCACCCGGCATGAAGCTGCCGTTCTGACGCGGATCTTGCGGTCCTCCCTCACACGAAACCCCGGATCCTCGACAGGCGGCCCCAGATGAGTTCCACACGCGACATCGACGCGCTGATCGAGCTGATGGCGAAACTTCCCGGGCTCGGTCCGCGTTCGGCGCGGCGGGCCGTGCTGCATCTGATCCGCAAGCGCGCGCTGCTGCTGACACCGCTTGCGGACATGATGCAGCGCGTGGCGGCGACAGCGCGGGAATGTCTGAATTGCGGCAATGTCGGCACCACGGACGTCTGCGACATCTGCACCAGTGAAAAGCGCGCCAATGGCGAGCTGTGTGTGGTGGAGGACGTGGCCGACCTCTGGGCGATGGAGCGTTCCGGCGTGTTCAAGGGGCGCTACCACGTGCTGGGGGGCACCCTGTCGGCGCTGGACGCCATCGGTCCGCAGGAGCTGCGCATTCCCCGGCTTCTGGACCGGGTGCAGAGCGAAGCCATTTCCGAAGTTATCCTGGCGCTCAATGCCACGATCGACGGCCAGACGACGGCCCATTACATCGCAGATCAGCTTGAAGGTCAGGTGCGGCTGACCTCGCTGGCGCAGGGCGTACCGATCGGCGGAGAGCTTGATTACCTCGATGACGGCACGATCACAGCCGCGATGCGCGCCCGCAAGCAACTGTAGCCGATTTTTTTCAAAAAAATCGTTCCGGAATTTTTGAAAAATTCCGTTCCCGACAACAAATCGGGGCTGCCTGTTCCTCCCAAAACAGACAGCCCTCGTTCCACCGTCAGCGATCAAAGTCCTTTACAGGACGATCACATCCAGAGGCGGAAACCCGTTGAACCCGACAGAGCTGTAGGAGCTGGTATAGGCACCGCAATTGCGGATCATCACCTTGTCACCGTGACGCAGCGCCAGTGGCAGATTGATCGGCCGCTGTTCATACATGATATCGGCACTGTCACAGCTTGGCCCGGCCAGCACGCAGGGGCCAGCCTCGCCGCCGTCATGAGGCGTGACGATCTGATAGCGGATCGCCTCCCCTTCGGTTTCGGCCAGCCCTGAAAACCGACCGATGTCCAGGTACACCCAACGGTGCATATCGTCGGCGGATTTCCGGCTCACCAGCATCACTTCCGCAGCGATATGGCCTGCTTCGGCCACGAGACCGCGACCGGGTTCTGCCATCACTTGGGCCACGGCGCCAAAGCGTTCGGTCACGGCCTGCATCACGGCGGCGGCATAGCTGCGCGGCGCTTGCACATGCTCGCCATAGAACGCGGGGAAACCGCCTCCGAGGTTCAGCAGTTGCAGATCATGGCCCGCGGCGCGGGCGGCGTGCCACAGGGTCGAGACCTGATCAAGCACCGGGTTCCAGAACTCGGCCCGGCGGGTTTGAGAGCCGACGTGGAAGGACAGGCCGTACGCGACCAAGCCAAGGCTGCGGGTGTAGTCCAGCAGACCGGGCAGCGCCGATCCCGCGCAGCCGAATTTGCGCGACAGCGGCCAATCGGCCATCGAGTTTTCCACGATCAGCCGCAGGTACACTTTCGCGCCGGGTGCATGCTGCGCGATCTTTTCCAGTTCCGCTTCGCTGTCGGCGGCAAACAGGCGCACGCCTGCTTCATAGGCAAACGCGATGTCGCTGCCGCGTTTGATGGTATTGCCGAACGAGATATTCTCGGGGCGCGCGCCCTGGGACAGGCAGAGCTCGATTTCCTGGCGCGATGCCGCGTCAAAACCCGACCCCTTCAGGACAAGCATGCGGATGATCTCGGGCGCGGGGTTCGCCTTGACCGCGTAGTGGATGTGCGCCTGTCCCAGACCGGATTTCAACGCGTCATAGGACTGCGCGACCTTTGCGCGGCTCACCACCAGCGTCGGGCGGTCAAAGTCATTAGCCGCGATAAAGACCGCGGCAGGGTCGGCGTATACGGGGGCTGCGGCGCGCAGGGCGCCGGGAACTGTAGCGTTCATGGTCATCTCCAAAGAGCAGGTGGGGCGGGAGTACCCCAAGAGTCGTTTCAAGAGACGTTACCGTCGCTACATAAACGCGGGTCAGTCAGGTCCTGACGACAGGACAGTCTGACCGGCCAGAGGCGCGTGCGTTGGCGTCTGTAAAACGCCACATAAGCCAAACCGGGATTCGCGCAAGATGGAAAACGCGCGCGGGTCGAATTTCTTGTGCGCAAGGGACGCGCGCATCATATTTGTCACATCGCCCGGTGGTCCGCGTCTTTCGGATCTGGGTCAGGTCGCGCTCCCCGGCCAGCGCCTGTCCGAACAGCATCCGAAGAGGATGCGACCCCTTCAAGCTGCGGCACGCCGGTCAGGCGAAACTGCGGATCGCGCCACAAAACATCTTGCGGACGGTAACGAGAGTGGCCACCGCCATCTGACACAACCGGCCAGGGAGGCCCCCTTCGCTTCACCGCGTTGATCTGGAATGAAAAAAGGCGCCCGAGACCGAGCGCCTTTTTCCTTGTCACCTCCGGCCAAGCCTGACCGGTTCCCGATCCATGCGGTTATTTGGTGTCGTCATCCTCGTCGTCATCGTCATTTTCGGGCAGGTTGAAGAAACTTTCCGCATCGGCGAAATCGCTGTCTTTCTTTTCATCTTCCTCATCCTCGTCAACGGATCCGGACAGCGTGAAGGTCTCAAGCCCTTCGATCGCCGTGGGCATCTTTGGCTCCGCGTCCATGCCAAGGCTCTGTTCGGTGCTGACCAGCTTGCGGCGCTCGTCATCGGACATGACCTCGCCCGCTGCGGCCTTCTTGGCGGCGGCCTTTTGCACCGCGGCGTCAAGCTCGGACTGTTTGCACAGACCCAGCGCCACGGGGTCGATGGGCTGGATGTTGGCGATGTTCCAGTGGGTCCGCTCGCGGATTGCCTGGATCGTCGGTTTGGTCGTGCCGACCAGCTTGCTGACCTGCGCGTCCGTCAGTTCGGGATGGAATTTCACCAGCCACAGGATCGACGCGGGACGGTCCTGACGCTTTGACAGCGGGGTATAGCGCGGGCCCCGGCGTTTTTCCTCGCCTGCCGCTGCCGCGTTGGGCTTCAGTGTCAGCTTGCGCAGCGGGTCGGCCTGGGCCTTGTCGATCTGCTCCTGGTCCAGCTGGTTGTTGGCGATCGGATCGAACCCCTTGACCCCTGTGGCCACGTCGCCATCAGCGATGCCCTGGATCTCCAGCTCATGCATGCCGGTAAAATCCGCGATCTGCCTGAAGCTGAGGGTGGTGTTGTCGACGAGCCAGACGGCGGTCGCCTTGGGATGTAGCAATTTCGACATGTCTTTCTCCTATAAACGCACCTTCCCCGTCGCCTGAAACAGGCTGTCCCGGAGGCCGGAACCGTTTCCATTGTGGGGGAAATTGTGGCTTATATAGGCAATGACAGGTCATAAGGAAAGACCCCAGATGCGACTGATTGCCATCCTGCTGTGCGTCCTCGTGGCCGGATCCGTCCACGCAAGGGGCGAACGGTCGGGGCAATTCGACTATTACGTGCTCAGCCTCAGCTGGTCGGCGAACTGGTGCGCACTGGAAGGCGATGCGCGCCGCTCGCCGCAGTGCGACGCGGAGCACGACCACGGCTGGATCCTGCACGGGCTGTGGCCGCAATTCCACAGGGGCTATCCGTCGTTCTGCCAGACCGCCAGCCGCGCGCCGTCGCCACGCATGACCGCCGACATGGCCGACATCATGGGCACCCCGGGGCTTGCCTGGCATCAATGGAAGAAACACGGCAGTTGCACGGGGCTCAGCGCTTCGGACTATTACGCGCTGTCGCGCCGGGCCTATGCGACGGTCATCCGGCCGGCCGTCTTTCGCGAGCTTGACCGCGCGGTAAAGCTGCCCGCCTCTGTCGTCGAGGACGCGTTTCTCAGGGACAACAAGAACCTCACACGCGATGCCATCACGATCACCTGCAAACAGGGCCATATCCAGGAGGCGCGGATCTGTCTGTCGCGCGAGCTTGACCCCGTTCCGTGCGGCCGCGACGTGATCCGCGACTGCACCCTGAAGGACGCGCTTTTCACGCCCATGCGCTGACGCCGATACGCAGCCCCCGGTCGGCACAGCCGACCGCGGGAATCGA
>JBFFQZ010000022.1:0-17155 GCA_041573235.1 Sulfitobacter sp.
CCATATCGAAGATGGCTGTTTGTTCCTCGGTCAGTGCGAAATCCAATGTGGCGCTCCCCATCAAGGTGGAATTGAACAAGTGTTTCATAATTGCTGAGAAATGCGGCAAAATGCAAGGGGGATCGGCCTGCCTGGATCCGCCGGAACGCCACTGGCCATCAGCGAAGCCAGGATTGTGCCGGTATTTTGATCCAAGCGAACCAGCATGTCATTGCGCATCAGACACGCCGCGCCGAAGCCTCGGGCCGCATCGTGGCCCGGATCATGCAGCGCAAAATCCGGGCCGGTTCCGTGGGCCGATTGCCTCAGTCCATGGGTTTGAAGTTGAACTCGCCGCCGTCCTTGATGCCCGAAGGCCAGCGGGCGGTTACGGTCTTGGTCCTCGTGTAGAACTTGAACGCGTCGGGCCCGTGCTGGTTCAGGTCGCCGAACACGGATTTCTTCCAACCGCCAAAGGTGTGATAGGCCAGTGGCACGGGGATCGGCACATTGACGCCGACCATGCCGACGTTGATGCGGTTCGCGAAATCGCGCGCCGCGTCACCGTCGCGGGTGTAGATCGCGGTGCCGTTGCCATATTCGTGGTCCATCGCCAGACCCAGCGCCTCTTCATAGGACTGGGCGCGCACGCAGGTCAGAACGGGGCCAAAGATCTCTTGCTTGTAGATGTCCATGTCCTTGGTCGCGCGGTCAAAGAGATGCGGGCCGACGAAATAGCCATCTTCGTAGCCTTGGAGTTTGAAACCACGTCCGTCGACCACCAGTTCGGCACCCTGGTCGATGCCGGTCTGCACCAGCCGTTCGATGTTCGCCTTGGCCGCCGCGGTCACAACGGGTCCATAATCGACATCGTTACCCGCGGTGTAGGGGCCGACCTTGAGCTTTTCGATCCGCGGGACCAGTTCCTTGATCAGGCGGTCGGCGGTCTCATCGCCGACGGGGACCGCGACCGAAATCGCCATGCACCGCTCGCCCGCAGCGCCGTATCCCGCGCCCACCAGCGCGTCCGCTGCCTGCGCCATGTCGGCGTCGGGCATGATGATCATGTGGTTCTTGGCACCGCCGAAACACTGCACGCGTTTGCCCTGCGCACAGCCTGTACCATAGATGTATTCCGCAATCGGGGTCGAGCCGACAAAGCCCACCGACTGGATCACGTCGTTGTACAGGATCGCGTCGACCGCTTCCTTGTCGCCGTTGACGACCTGCAGGATGCCCTTGGGCAGGCCCGCTTCTTCGGCCAGCTCGGCCAGCATCAGCGGCACGGAGGGGTCACGCTCGGAGGGTTTGAGGATGAAGGCGTTGCCGCAGGCGATGGCCGGGGCGAACATCCACATCGGGATCATGGCGGGAAAGTTGAACGGCGTGATGCCCGCGGTCACCCCCAGCGCCTGACGCATCGAGTACATGTCGATGCCGGGGCCCGCGCTGTCGGTGAATTCACCCTTCAGAAGCTGTGGCGCGCCGATGCAGTATTCGACGACTTCCAGCCCGCGCTGCACATCGCCCGCCGCATCCGGCAGGGTCTTGCCATGTTCGCGGCTCAGCGCTTCGGCCAGCTTGTCCATGTCGCGGTTGAGCAGGTCCACGAGCTTCATCAGCACCCGTGCGCGGCGCTGCGGGTTGGTCGCGGCCCAGGCGGGCTGGGCGGCCTGGGCGTGGGCCACGGCCTGCTCAAGCTCTTCTTTGCTGGCCAGCGGGCATTTCGCCTGCACTTCGCCCGTCGCAGGGTTCATCACGTCTGCGAACCGGCCTGAGGTGCCTTTGACGTGGGCGCCGTTGATGTAATGCGTGAGTTCTTGCATGGGATCCTCCTGAATGCGTTGCGCGCAGTCTAGTCTTGCAAAAAGACATGTAAAAGAGGGAGAATAGCAAAATGGTTTTGCATTTTTGCAGGTACGAGTCTGGCCCGGTCGGTGACTTGGCGCGCAGGCGGCATGAAAAGGGGATGCAGTGCACAATTGGGATGATCTGCGGCTGTTCCTTGCCGTCGCCCGCGCAGAGAGCCTGTCGGGCGCGGGCAAGGCCCTGAGGCTCGATCCTGCGACGGTCGGGCGGCGCATGTCGCGGCTGGAAAAGGATCTGGAGGTGGCGCTGTTCGTCAAGTCGCCGCAGGGCTATGCGCTGACGTCCGCAGGCGCGCAGCTGATGGAGCGCGCGGGCGCGGTGGAGCAGGTGCTGCGCGGTGCCAGCGCGGCGCAGGCCCAGGACGCCGGTCTGTCCGGACAGATCCGCGTCGGCGCGCCGGATGGTTGCGCCAATTATCTGCTGCCCCAGGTCTGCGCGGCGATCGGCGCCGAGAACCCGGCGCTGGACATCCAGATCGTGGCCCTGCCACGTGTCTTCAACCTGTCGCGGCGCGAGGCGGACATGGCCATCGGCGTCAGCGCGCCGACGGCGGGGCGGCTGGTAGTGCGGCAAGTCACCGAATATCAACTGCACCTGGCCGCGGCCGACAGCTATCTGGCCGCGCACGGCCCGATCGGGGATCTCGAGGCGCTGCGGGCGCACCGGATGATCGGCTATATCCCCGACATGATCTTCGACCGCGAGCTTGATTACCTTGCGGATCTGGGCGCTGCGCGGGTGCCTTTGGCGTCGAATTCCGTGTCGGTGCAGGTCAACATGATCCGGCAGGGCGGAGGCGTCGGCGTTGTCCATGACTTCAGCCTGCCTTTCGCGCCGGGGGTGCGGCGGGTGCTGACGGATGAGGTCAGCCTGACGCGGGCCTTTTACCTGATCCGCCATGCCGATGACGCACGCAACGCGCGGCTTGCGCGGTTCGCCGATCTGTTGAACGCCGGGCTGAAGGCCGAGGTGGCGCGGCTGGAGGCAATGGTCGAACGCGAGGGTTGACAGGCTGCCCGCGCACGCGCCACGATTGCAGGACAGATAATGATCATGGGAAGATGATTAATGTTGGTATCTCAGATCCTGAAATCCAAGGCCGATGACGGCGTTGTCACGGCGTTGCCCTCGACCACGATCAGCGAGGCCGCGCAGACCCTGTCCGAGCGGCGCATCGGCACGCTGCTGATCACCCGCGATGACTGCGCGCCAGATGGAATCGTGTCCGAACGCGACATCGTGCGCCAGGTCGGCCGCGTCGGGGCTGGCTGCCTCACCGATCCGGTCAGCACCATCATGACCAAGAAGCTGGTGACCTGCACACGCGAGATGCGCGCCGATCAGGTGTTGGAAAAGATGACCGAAGGCCGCTTCCGACATATGCCGGTCATGGAAGACGGCGCGATGATCGGGCTCATCTCGCTCGGCGATGTGGTCAAGGCGCGGCTGATGGAGCTGGCAGCGGAAAACGACGCGCTCGAAGGGATGATCCGCGGGCACTAAGCCACGCTTGCATCTTGGCCAACGGCGTGATTGCTATGCTTCCAGTATTGACTTGACCCAAGGAGCGGCCCCATGCGCATTGGCCTTTACCCCGGCACATTTGATCCCATTACGCTGGGCCACATCGACATCATTCGCCGCGCGGGGTCGTTGGTGGACAAGCTGGTGATCGGCGTTGCGATCAACCGCGACAAGGGGCCATTGTTCGCACTGGAAGAGCGCGTCGCGCAGATCGAGGCGGAATGCGCCGACCTGTCACGCGAGATGGGGGTCGAGATTGTCGTGCATCCCTTTGACAACCTGCTGATCGACTGTGCCAAGGATGTTGGCGCGCAGGTGATCGTGCGCGGCCTGCGCGCAGTCGCAGATTTCGAGTATGAATATCAGATGGTTGGCATGAACCGACAGCTCAACAAGGAGATTGAGACGGTCTTTCTGATGGCTGAGGCGCAATATCAGGCGATTGCCAGCAAGCTGGTCAAGGAGATCGCCCGGCTGGGCGGCGATGTCAGCAAATTCGTCACCCCGCGTGTGAACGACGAGCTGCGCAAACGGCTGGGATAGAGGGCGCCCAACTCAAGGCATTCACCGCCACCCGTGCGCGGCTCGTGTGGCGCGGGGGCGGGGTCCGCAGACGGCATCGGCAACACGTCCCGCGGATCCCTGTGACGCGCTCATGGTCAGCCGCCCCGCGTTCCATCGACACCACCCAAGGCTGGCGAGATCCCGAACTGCGCAGGGGCATCGTCACGCCACTCCGATAGGCAAAAACGGTCGCTGCTGGGACGGACATGCCAACGGCCGCAGAATCAGCGCCAGAAGGCGAGCCATTCAATCAGATCGGTAAACTTCTTGCCCAGAAACACCGCGTGTTGGGTTCCGAAATAAATCGCATCGGCCACGATTGCCCCGACGATCAGGACACCCAGAATAACGGCGATGCGATTGGTCATGAGGCGTCCTTTGACGTTGCCTGCCCGTCATAGGGCAGGCCGGGCACCGCTTCAAGCGTCAGCCGAGGTTGCCCATGGCCACCGCCACATCGGCCATACGCACCGAGAACGCCCATTCGTTGTCATACCATGCCAGCACACGGACCGTGCGGCCTGCCACGACGATCGTCTGATCGGGTGCGAAGATGCAGCTTTCTTCGGTATGGTTGAAGTCGATCGATACTTTCTGATCGGGATCATAGGCCAAGACCCGCTTCATGTGACCCTCGGCAGCGGCCTTGGCGGCCAGGTTGATCTCTTCCACGGTGACGTCACGCGACGCGGTAAATGTCAGATCAACCGCGCTGACGTTGGGCGTGGGCACGCGCATCGCGGTGCCGTCGAGCTTGCCTTTGAGCGCGGGCAGCACTTCTCCAAGCGCCTTTGCCGCACCGGTCGAGGTCGGGATCAGCGCCATCGCTGCGGCGCGTGCGCGGTAGAGGTCCTTGTGCCGCCGATCAAGCGTCGGCTGGTCGCCGGTATAGCTGTGAATGGTGGTCATCAGACCGCTTTCGATTCCCACGGCCTCGTGCATGACCTTCGCCAGCGGCGCGAGGCAGTTCGTCGTACATGACCCGTTCGAGATCATCCGGTCACTGGCCAGAAGCGTGTCGTCGTTGACGCCGAACACGATGGTCCGGTCCACGTTCTTGCCCGGCGCGGACAGCAGAACCTTCCTGGCGCCCTGTTCCAGATGCGCCTTTGCCTTGTTGCCGTCGTTGAATTGGCCGGTGCACTCCAGCACGACGTCGCAGCCGGACCAATCAAGCTCTTCCAGGTTGTAGGTCGACATGACTTCGATGTCGTTCTGGCCCAGGTTGAGGTAATTGTCGTCGATGGTGATGTCGCGGGGGAAGCGCCCGTGCACGGAGTCGTATTTCAGCAGATGCGCGGCGGTCTCGATCGGGCCGGTCGCGTTGAGTTTGATGACCTCGATGTCGTCACGGGCCGAGGCGGCGATGTGCGAAAGTGTGCAGCGGCCGATCCGGCCGAATCCGTTGATGCCGACTTTGATGGTCATGGTAAGCTCCTGAATTGCACTGTCCGGCCCGCTATAGACGTCTGCGCCCGTGACACGCCAGTGCCAATGCCACGCCGCAACACCATGTTAGCGTTAAATTTCCCGGTTAGCGGTAACGATTTCCCGCCGGGCGGTGCAGTTGGCATTCCGGACCGGATGCTCTAGCTGGTTATTACTGGATAAAGGAGCCCGTGATGAGTGGTCTGATTGCCTTGCTGGATGATGTGGCCGCGATTGCCAAGGTCGCCGCCTCTTCTGTGGATGACGTGATCGGTCAGGCGACCAAAGCCTCGGCCAAGGCGGCGGGCGCGGTGATCGACGATGCGGCGGTGACCCCGAAATACGTGCACGGGTTTCATGCCGAGCGCGAGTTGCCGATCATCTGGCGGATCACCAAGGGGTCGTTGCGCAATAAGCTGTTGTTCCTGTTGCCCGCCGGGCTGGCCCTGTCGGCCTTCGCCCCCTGGGCGATCACGCCCCTGCTGATGCTGGGCGGCGCGTATCTGTGCTTTGAGGGGGCGGAAAAGGTCGCCTATGCGCTCGGGCTGAGCGAGGGGCATGTTGACCATCCGGGCAAGGCCGAGACGGTGGACGATCCTGCCGCGCTCGAAGAGGCCAAGGCCGCGGGCGCGATCAAGACCGACTTCATCCTCTCAGCGGAAATCATGACGATCTCACTCGCCGCGATTCCACCCAGCGGCTTCTGGATGGAAGCGGCGACACTGGCGGCGGTTGCGGTGATCATTACCGTAGCGGTCTATGGCTCGGTCGCGCTGATCGTGAAGATGGACGATATCGGCCTGACCATGGCCAACCGCGGACGCCTGTCGCCCACGCGGGCGCTGGGGCGGTGGTTGGTCAAGGGGATGCCTGGATTCCTGCGGTTGCTGACCGTTGTGGGCACTGCGGCCATGCTGTGGGTCGGCGGGTCGATCATCGTGCACGGGCTGGAACAGCTTGGCTTTGCCGGGCCGGGCCACATCATCCACGACGCTGCCTATACCATCGGTCACATGATGCCGCCCGCGATCGTCGGGGCGGTCGAATGGGTCTCGAAGGCTGCGATGGATGGAGCCCTGGGGCTGGCTTTGGGGCTTGCGCTGATCCCGCTGGGCGAGCGGGCGGTTACCCCGATTTGGCGCGCCGTCGTTAACCGCAACGCGTGATGTGCGCGCAGCATCGGATGCAGGATGAGCCGGATCAGGGATCTGTGTTGAAAGCCTGGCGTGCGGCGGGCGTACAGCCCTGCGGCGCGGGGGTCACGCGTCGGACGCGGAACCTCGATCAAGGATCGTACCCACAATGACCGCCAGCGCCAGTGTGGCCATTCCGAGGTGGCCGTAAAGCATGTAGTTCCAGATGACCTGAAGAAACCCACCGCCGGTCAGGAGCGAGATCAGCGCAGCAACACCACCAGTCATTATCGCTGTGATCATGTAGGCCATCAAAAACTCCTCGTGTTCACCGACGCTATCATGGCGTCATAATCGTTAAACAGGAATTAATTCCCGCTCTGGGTGTATTTCTCGGTAAACTAGAATTTAGCACCGTTCAAGTCGCGACCAGGTTAGGGGTGTGATGTGGCCGAAGATCGCCCAGAATGTGGCAAAACTAAAGCCAATTGATGCGAAAGCGGAAACAGGCGGTCTTCACGGTGGAAACGCAAACGGCGGAACCTGTTTCCAGATCCCGCCGCAAGACATTCATCGAAGGCTCTTTTACAGCATCGCGCGGGCCTTATCCGCGACATTTGCAGCCGTGATGCCGAATTTCTCGAACAGGGTGTCGGCAGGCGCCGAGGCGCCAAAGCTGTCCATCCCGACGAAATCCGCCTTGCCCCATTTGCCGCGTTCGCCCAGCAGCCACCGGTCCCAGCCGTCGCGCACACCGGCCTCGATGCCCACGCGCACCGCACCGCCGGGCAGAACCCGCTTGCGATAGGCCTCGTCCTGCTGCGCGAACAGTTCCATGCAGGGCAGAGAGACGACGCGCGTCCCGATACCGTCGGCCTGCAACAGCGCGCGGGCCTCCATCGCCAGCGACACTTCCGAGCCGGTGGCGATCAGGATCACCTGACGCTTGCCCTCGGCATCGGCCAGCACATAGCCGCCCTGCGCAACGAGGTTTTTCGTCTTGTGTTCGGTCCGCACGGTGGGCACGCCCTGCCGGGTGAGCGACAGCACCGACGGCGTGCCGGTCTGTGTCAGGGCGATCTCCCAGGCTTCTGCCGTCTCGACCGTATCGGCGGGGCGGAACACGAGGGTGTTGGGGGTGGCGCGGCTGATGGCCAGATGCTCTACCGGTTGGTGGGTGGGGCCGTCTTCGCCCAGGCCGATGCTGTCGTGGGTCATCACGTAGACGACCGGCATCTTCATCAGCGCGGACAGGCGCATCGCGGGGCGGGCGTAGTCGGTGAAACACATGAAGGTGCCGCCGTAGGGGCGCACACCGCCGTGCAGCGCCATGCCGTTCATCGCGCTTGCCATGCCATGTTCGCGAATGCCCCAATAGACATAGCGCCCACCGCGGTTGTCGATGTCAAAGACACCCAGGTCCGCCGTCTTGGTGTTGTTCGAACCGGTCAGGTCGGCCGAGCCGCCAACGGTTTCCGGCATGATCGGGTTGATCACCTCCAGCACTTTTTCGGAAGAGGCGCGGGTCGCCAGTTTCGGCGCGGTTTCCGACGTCTGTTTCTTGAAGGCCTTGATCGTCGCGCTCAGCTTGGTCGGGGCGTCGCCCGCCAGCGCGCGGTTGAACGTCTCACGCCTGGTGCGCGGCATCTTGTCAAAGCGTTCTTCCCAGGCGCGGCGGTCGTCCGCGCCGCGTTTGCCGATTTCTTCCCAGGCGGATTTGATCGCTGCGGGAACCTCGAAGGGGCCGTTGGTCCAGCCATAGGCCTCTTTCGCCGCCGCCATCTGCGCGGGGTCCGTCAGGGCGCCGTGACCCTTCGACGTGTCCTGTGCCGCGTGGCCCAAAGCGATGTGGGTCTTGCAGGCGATCATGCTGGGGGTGTCGGTTTTTTTCGCGGCGGTCAGTGCGGCGTCGATTTCATCGGGGTTGTGGCCGTCGATTTCCTGCACGTCCCAGCCCGCGGCGCGGAAACGGGCGACTTGGTCGGTGGTGTCCGACAGGGTGACCGGTCCGTCGATGGTGATGTTGTTGTTGTCCCACATCACGATCAGCTTGCTAAGCTTGTGGCGCCCGGCCAGCGTGATGGCCTCCTGGCTCACGCCCTCCATCAGGCAACCGTCACCGGCGATAACGTAGGTGTGGTGATCCACGACCTTTTGGCCATAGGTCGCGCGCTGAATCTCTTCGGCCATGGCGAAGCCCACGGAATTCGCGATGCCTTGGCCCAGCGGTCCGGTGGTCGTCTCGACCGCGTCGGCCAGGAAATTCTCGGGGTGGCCCGCGGTGCGCGCGCCCAGCTGGCGAAAGTTGCGGATCTCTTCGATGGGGAACTGCGCGTCGCCGACGAGGTGAAGCAGCGCATAGATCAACATCGAGCCGTGGCCCGCCGACAGGATGAATCTGTCCCGGTCAGGCCAGTTGGGCTGTGCCGCATCGAATTTCAGGTGCTTTCCAAACAGCACGGTCGCCACGTCGGCCATGCCGATGGGCATGCCGGAGTGGCCGGAATTCGCCTGCGCTACGGCGTCGAGGGTCAGCGCACGAATCGCGGTGGCCTTGGACCAGTGATCGGGATGGGCGGCGGCGAGGGCTTTGAGATCCATGGGGGGCCAGGCTCCTTTGGTGTGAACGCTTGGGCGCGTGCATAGCAGGGCGGGGGGAAAGTTCAAGCGTGCCACGGGGTTGGCGGGCGCCAGTAGGGCGCCGCCGCATGAACTATGAGCGCCAAGCCGCTGTTTACAAAGGGGGGCAGTATTTTTCACGGGCCTCGGGTAGGATCGCATGAGATACGGTGTAAATCGATTCGGACGTGGCGGATCGGCGGAGCTGATTGGACATGAGAGGCTTATGAGCGATATCGAGGAATTGCAGCGGCGGATTACCGCCGCGATGGATCAGGTTGCATTCGGGCTCGAAAAACTTGGCACGCAGCAGGCGGGGGCCGACGAAGAGACCCGGCGTCTGCTGGATGAAGAACGGACGGCCAACGCCCAGCTTAAGGAGCGGGTGCGCGGCCTTCGGACCAAATCCGAAGAGGAACTGGCGGCGCTGCGTGCGCAGGTCGATGAGGGTGAGGCGCGCATGGCGCAACTGGACATCGAACTGCAACGGGTGCGGCGCGTGAATGCGCAGCTTGGTGACGCCTGTGCCGCGCTGCGCGAAGCCAATGCCGAAGGGGTGGGTGAGGCTCAGCTGATCAACAAGGCGATGCTCACGGAACTGGACGCGCTGCGTGCCGCCCGTGCGGCGGATGCGGCCGAAGCATCGGTCATCCTGGCCAGCCTGCAACCGCTTCTGGACGGCACCGACACGACTGAGGAGGACGCCTGATGCCAGAGGTCAAGATTTCCATCGGCGGCCGCCATTTCGACGTGGCCTGCCAGGAGGGCGAGGAAAGCTATCTGCATGCGGCGGCCAAGATGCTGGACGACGAGGCGCAGGTGCTCAACGATCAGGTCGGGCGCATGCCCGAAGCGCGTATGCTGCTGATGGCGGGGCTGATGCTGGCCGACAAGACGGCGAGCGTGGAAGACAAGATCGTCGAACTTCGTGCCGAACTGGCAGAGCGGGAGGCCGAGCTTGAGGGGCTGCGCAACGTGGTGGTGGAACCCGAGCGGGTCGAGGTGCCGGTGGTGCCCCAGTCGGTGACCGATACGCTGGCCGAGATTGCGGCACGGGCGGAAGCCTTGGCTGCTGATGTGGATGAGAAACTGGGCGGGTAAGGTGCAATCCGATTGCACCTTACTGGGTCCGATGCCGGTTGCACCGGGTGCGTCCACGCGACCGGATCAGCCGCTTGCGGCGACGTTCTTCAGCGGAAAGCTTCTTGACAGCTTGCGGGCGATGTCACGGTTCAGCAGCGCTGTTATGGCGTTCGACAGCCGCGTATCGCGCGCCAGGGCCCGTTCAAGCCGGGCCCGTTCCCACCGCACGTACCGCGCGCCCGGTTCCGCGACCACCGTCGCCGACGCGGGTCCCTTCAACAGAAAAGAAATCTCGCCCAGAAACTGAAATCCGTGCAGCGTGGTGCGCGATGCGCCGTGCACCAGGACAAAGCTTCCTTCCACGGTCAGATACAGCGCATCGGGCATCTCGCCTTCAGAGCACAGCCTGTCAGCCTCCGAAGCACTCCGGGTCTCGCCCAGTTTCATCAGGCGGCGGAATTCGCCGGGGTTGAGCGTCGGAAACGCGGCATAGAGCGCAAGCATATCCGGGCTCATCCCCCAGGTCGTCCGCTCGCGCAGGATGCGAAACACGGCGGGCAGGTTGGACGCGCAGATGATCGTGGATGCCGTGATGGCCTCCCAGAGGGGGCGGTCAGCGACGTTTGCGTAATATATGATATACATGATGCTGCCCGTCATCAGCAGCCCCCGCAGGATCAGCTCCTTGCGGGTCAGCAGCCCCAGAACGTAACACAGCGTCGCAAGGTGGACGAAGAGCGCCGGAAAAGCGAAGGAAAAGCTGTAGTCCATCAATGCGCCTGCCGCAGGAGAAAACCTGCGGCAAACCTAGCGTCAGGTCGCGTGAATGCAAGCGCGCAGAATTCAGCCGTTGGCGTCGCGGATCTTGTCGGCAGCTTCCTTGTCGAAACCTACACCGTTTTCCTCGAACAGCGTATCCAGCTCACCCGACAGGGTCATCTCTGTGATGATATCGCAGCCGCCCACGAATTCGCCCTTCACGTAAAGCTGGGGGATTGTGGGCCAGTCGGAGTAATCCTTGATCCCCTGGCGGATGGTGTCATCTGCCAGCACGTTCACATCGGCAAATTCCACGCCCATGTAATTCAGCACACCGGCCACGCGGCTGGAGAAGCCGCATTGCGGCATTTCTTTGGTGCCCTTCATGAACAGCACCACATCGTTGGCTTTCACTGTCTCTTGGATCTGCGTGTTTGCGTCGGTCATTTCGTTTTCCTTACGGTCACTGGCACGGGTACGCGCCGTGGTTTGGGGGCTGGCGTCAGTGCAGCGGCGCACAGGCCGAGGGCTGTCAGCATCATCAGGAACATCATCATTCGGGCACCTTTGTTGTCAGGGCAAGCGCATGGAGTTCGCCGTTCGCGCCGTCCATCTTGCCCTTGAGAGCGGCATAGACGGCCCGTTGCTGCTGCACGCGGTTCTTGCCGCGAAAGCTTTCGTCAACGACCATCGCCGCCATGTGCACCCCGTCACTGCCTTCGACAACAATCGAGGCGTTGGGGAAGCTCTCGCGCAGCAGGTCTTCGATTTCGCGGGCTTGCATTGGCATGGGGCTCTCCGTCGTGATCTTTGATACGTTAGATGTAGTAGCCGCCGCGACGAGGTGCAAGGGACGCCGCGCGGACTGTATGCACGAAAGTATCATTGGACCTTTGACGCATAATCAGGAAACCTGTACCCACCTACTTTTGCAGAAAAAAGGCCGATCTGATGCAAAGCTTCGAGCCATCCGCGCGACAGGGCGCACCGGAACAGGCGCTGGACTGGATCCGCGCGGGCAAGCGTGCGGCCCTGGCCACGGTGATCGAGACATGGGGCTCGGCCCCGCGCCGGGTGGGCGCGCAGATGGTCGTATCGAGCGACGCGGAAATGGAAGGTTCCGTTTCGGGTGGCTGCGTCGAGGGTGCCGTGGTGGTCGAGGCGCTCGAAGCGCTCGACGACGCGGAAACAAAGCTGCTTGAATATGGCGTAAGCGATGGCGATGCCTTTGCGGTGGGGCTGGCTTGTGGTGGCACGATCCGGATTCTGGTCGAGCCGGTCGGGCCGGGCGGAATGCCGCGGCAGATGCTGGAGGCGCTGGTGGAGGCGCGCGCGGCGCGCACGCCGGTGGCCTATGAGGTGGCACTGGACGGATCTGCCCGCGCGCTGCTGCGCGAAGGTCATGCCGCGCGTTTTCGCGCGGATCGTTCGGGCATCGAAGAGGACGGCCAGCGGTTCATCGCGATACACAATCCGCCGCTGCGACTGCTGGTCGTTGGGGCCGTGCACATCGCACAGGCACTGGTGCCGATGGCGCGGATCGCCGGGTTCGACCCGGTGGTTGTCGACCCGCGCGAGGCGTTCGGGTCGCAGGCCCGGTTTCCGGACGCAAAGGTGATCAACGACTGGCCCTCAGCGGCGCTGGAACAGGTTGGCGTGGATGCGCGCACGGCACTTGTGCTGCTGACCCATGATCCCAAGCTGGATGATCCGGCGCTGCATGTGGGCCTGCGGTCGGGTGCGTTCTATATCGGGGCGTTGGGGTCGAAACGGACCCACGGCAGCAGGGTGGAGCGGTTGTCGGAAGCGGGATTCGATGCGACCAGCATAGGTCGGATCCATGGACCCGTGGGGCTTGATATCGGGGCTGCCGGACCGGCGGAGATCGCCGTTTCGATCCTGGCGGAAATGATCAAGACGCTGCGTCAGCCATGAGGTTCGGGGCGGTCCCACTGGCGCAGGCGGAGGGTGCCGTGCTGGCCCATTCGGTGGCCATTCCGGGCGGGCGTCTGCGCAAGGGGCATGTGGTTGCACAGGCCGATATCGCGGCCCTGCAGGACGCGGGCATTGCAGAGGTCATCGTCGCCGCGCTTGAGCCGGGGGATGTGGCCGAGAATGCCGCCGCCGACGCGCTGGCCGATGCGCTGATGACGGATGCACCCGGGCTTGAGCGCAGCGTGGCCTTTACGGGGCGGGTCAACCTGCTTGCGGCGGGGCCGGGTGTTGTGGTGCTGGACGTGGCGGCGATCGAGGCGATCAATGCGATCGATCCCATGATCACCATCGCCACGGTGCCTCCCTTTCAGCAGGTGCGCGCAGGCGACATGGTCGCCACGATCAAGATCATCTCATACGCGGTGCCTGCGGCCGCGCTGGCCCGTGCCTGCGCCGCCGCGGCCGGTGCCATGGGCGTGCGGGCGCCGGTGATCGGGGGGGCGACGCTGATCATAACCGAGATTCCGGGTGGTGCTGGCGAAAAGGGACGGCAGGCGATCGAGGATCGGTTGCGCGCTCTAGATGTCACGCTGGAGACGGTGCAAACGGTGCCGCACCGCAAGGATCCCTTACAGGATGCGCTTGCGGCGGCGCAAAGCCCTCTTCTATTGATTCTCACCGGCTCGGCGACTTCGGACATCAACGATGTCGCGCCATCGGCCGTGGTGGCCGCGGGCGGGCGGATAGAGCGGTTCGGTATGCCGGTGGATCCCGGCAATCTGTTGTTCCTGGGCAGCCTTGGTCCTCGTATGGTGATCGGCCTGCCGGGCTGCGCACGATCGCCTGCGCTCAATGGTGCGGATTGGGTGCTGTCGCGGGTGGTCTGCGGCATCGATGTGCGTGCCGCCGATATCGCGGGAATGGGGGTCGGCGGGCTGCTCAAGGAGATCCCCACGCGGCCGCAACCGCGCCGTGGGCGGACGGGTGGCGGCGCGTGATGCGACTAAAGTACCCTATGATTTGAGGCTTGTCCGCGTGTTTGGCGCACGTTTTCGGGTTCTCAATGTGTCGGCTGCGTGCTTAACTCCCGGCAATGAAAAAACCAAAGTCTGGGAGGACATTGATGACACAGGTTACAATGACCGTGAATGGCAAGACCATGTCGGCTGACGTGGAAGGCCGGACGCTTCTTGTGCAATTCTTGCGTGAAGAAATGGGCCTGACAGGCACCCACGTCGGCTGTGATACCAGCCAGTGCGGTGCCTGTGTCGTGCATGTGAACGGCGAGGCAATCAAGTCGTGCTCGATGCTGGCGGTAGAAGCGGAGGGCGCCGAGGTGGCCACCATCGAAGGCCAGGCGGCTCCGGATGGCACGCTGAATGTCATTCAGCAGGCGTTCCAGGATCACCACGGTCTGCAGTGCGGTTTCTGCACGCCGGGCATGGTGATGTCTGCCGCCGCGCTGCTCAAGGAAAACCCCAAGCCGACCGAGGCCGATGTTCGCCACTACCTTGACGGCAACATCTGCCGCTGCACGGGCTATCACAACATCGTCAAGGCAATCATGGCGGCCTCCGGTCAGGACGTCAGCGCGATCGCTGCGGAGTAAGCGGGACCCGGTCTGCCCCATCGGGGCGGGCAGGACCACCAAGAACAAGGCGGGGGAGGTGCAATACGATTGCACCTTACCACCCGCACCTCAACAGTAAGGTGCAATCGCATTGCACCGTTCCCAGGGAGAAGAAGAATGCCAAAGGATAGTGGTATCGGCGCCAGCACGAAGCGGCGCGAAGACATCCGGTTTCTGACCGGCGAGGGCAATTATACGGACGACATCAATATCGCCGGTCAGGCCTACGTATACTTTCTGCGCTCGGATGTGGCCCATGGCACGCTCAACAGCGTGAACACCGACGCTGCATCCGCGATGCCCGGTGTGGTCAAGGTTTTCACCGGCGCCGATTTCGAAGGCGTAGGGTCCATCCCCTGCGGCTGGCAGGTGACCGACCGCCATGGCGAGCCGATGCAGGAGCCTGCGCACCCGGTGCTGGCACAGGGCAAGGTCCGTCATGTGGGCGAACCGATCGCAGCTGTCGTTGCCGAAACGCTTGAACAGGCGCGCGACGCGGCCGAGGCGATCGAGCTCGACATTGCGGAACTGCCCGCAGTGGTGAACATGAAGGACGCGGTCAAGGACGGTGCGCCCAAGGTGCATGACGATCTGACGTCGAACCTGTGCTACGACTGGGGTTTCGTCGAAGAGAACAAGGGCGCGGTCGATCAGGCGTTCAAGGACGCGGCGCATGTGACCACGCTCGAACTGACCAACAACCGTCTGGTCGCCAACCCGATGGAGCCGCGCGTGGCCGTCGGCGACTTCGCTCGGGGCACCGGCGATCACACGCTCTATACCACTTCGCAGAACCCGCATGTCATCCGTCTGCTGATGGGCGCCTTCGTGCTGGGTATTCCAGAGCACAAGCTGCGCGTCGTGGCACCAGATGTGGGTGGCGGTTTCGGCACCAAGATCTTCCACTACCAGGAAGAAGCCTTTGTCACTTTCGCCGCCAAAGCCTGTAACCGGCCAGTGAAATGGACCTCCAGCCGCTCCGAGGCCTTCATGTCGGACGCCCATGGCCGCGATCATGTCACCAAGATCGAGCTGGCGCTGGACAAGGACAACAACTTTACCGCGCTGCGCACCGATACCTACGCGAACATGGGCGCCTATCTGTCGACCTTCGCACCGTCGGTGCCCACATGGCTGCATGGCACGCTGATGGCGGGCAACTACAAGACGCCGCTGATCTATGTGAATGTGAAAGCGGTGTTCACCAACACCGTGCCGGTCGATGCCTACCGTGGTGCCGGACGGCCCGAGGCGACCTATCAGCTGGAGCGGCTGGTGGATAAGGCCGCGCATGAGCTGGGCGTCGATCCGATCAAGTTGCGGCGCCAGAATTTCATCACCGAATTCCCCTATGCCACGCCGGTTGCGGTGGAATACGATACCGGCGACTACGTCGCGACCATGGACAAGCTCGAAGAGATCGCCGACGTGGCCGGTTTTGAAGCGCGTCGTGCGGCGTCGGAGGCGAAGGGCAAACTGCGCGGCTTTGGCGTGAACTGCTACATTGAGGCCTGCGGCATCGCGCCGTCGAACCTCGTGGGGCAGCTGGGCGCGCGTGCGGGCCTGTTCGAGAGCTGCACGGTGCGGGTCAATGCGACCGGCGGTCTGGTTGTGATGACCGGTAGCCACAGCCACGGGCAGGGACATGAGACCGCGTTCCCGCAGGTCGTGGCCGAAATGATCGGCATCCCTGAGGACATGATCGAGATCGTGCATGGCGACACCGCCAACACGCCGATGGGCATGGGCACCTATGGCTCGCGCTCGCTGGCCGTGGGCGGCTCCGCCATGGTGCGCGCCACCGAAAAGATCATCGCCAAGGCAAAGAAGATCGCCAGCCACCTGCTGGAAGCATCGGAAGGTGATGTCGAGCTGAAGGATGGTGCGTTCACCGTGGCCGGTACGGACAAATCCGTGGCCTGGGGCGATGTGACGCTGGCCGCCTATGTGCCGCACAACTATCCGCTCGAAGACATCGAGCCGGGCCTGGAAGAGACGGCATTCTATGATCCGTCGAACTTCACCTACCCCTCGGGCGCTTATGCCTGCGAAGTGGAGCTTGACCCGGAAACCGGTCAGGTGACCATCGAGCGGTTCTCGGCGGCGGATGATTTTGGCAATATCGTCAACCCGATGATCGTGAGCGGCCAGGTCCACGGCGGTCTGGCACAGGGGATCGGGCAGGCACTGCTTGAGAACTGTGCCTATGACAGTGACGGCCAGCTGCTGAGTGCGTCCTACATGGACTACGCAATGCCGCGGGCGTCTGATGTACCGTTCTATGAGGTGGATCATTCCTGCCAGACGCCGTGCACGCACAACCCGCTGGGCGTGAAGGGCTGCGGCGAGGCCGGTGCCATCGGCTCGCCTCCTGCGGTCGTCAACGCGGTTCTGGACGCGATGCGGTCTGGCGGCAAGGACATCGGGCATATCGATATGCCAGTGTCGCCGAACCGTGTCTGGGAAGCCATGAACCGGTGAGGTCAATCCGCAACCGGTGTCTTTCGGACATCGGTTGCGTTCAGGTATTTTTGGAAGGGTGCAAGGGGGAAGGTCCCACACCTGAGAGGATGACAAGATGTATAATTTCGAAGTGGAACGGCCCAGCACGATCGCCGATGCGGTCAAGGCG
>JBFFQZ010000023.1:0-17035 GCA_041573235.1 Sulfitobacter sp.
CGGTGCAAATTTCGCGATGGAATTGGCCCAGAGCCCGACGATGGCTGACATCCCGATCATCATGGTCAGCGACTGGCCGACACCGTTCATGTGGGAAAAAGCCGCTGCTGCGGGCGTGCTATACGTGGTCAACAAGGCGGAATTCGGCACCGAATACGTCGAACAGGCAATGCGTGACTATCAGGCCAAAAAGCGACAGCGGATCGTCAGCTGACCGCCTGCGACCGCCCCGTTTCACACTCCAAAGCCCTAGAACGCCGCGTTGTCCTGAATGCCGCGACGTTCGGGTGCGGCGCCGGGCGCTGTGGACAGACGGCGGGAAATCCTGCCCCATATCAAAAAAAGCCCCGCCATAAGGCGGGGCCAAGGTGAGTGTCAGCAATGCGCTTCCTCGTCGAGGGCGCAGTGACACTGGCGGTGTTCGAATGGGGTTGGGATCAGTTCTGCATTTCTGCCCGGATCTGTTGGCGCAATACGTCGATCGGGACACGCTTGCCCTCTTTCTTGTAGCACCAGTAGGTCCAGCCATTGCAGCTGGGCGCGCCTTCGAGCGCGGCACCGACCTGATGGATGGAACCTTTGACGTCCGTGCCGATCAGCGTGCCATCGGCGCGCACCTTGGCCTTGTGACGGTTGTTCATGGAATACAGGCTCTCGCCCGGGCGCAGCATGCCACGCTCGACCAGCTGCCCGAAGGGCACGCGGGGCTCGGCGCGTTTCGACGTGGTGGTCTGCAACGCCTCGCGGTCGAACTTCCGCACCTTCGAGATGCGTTTCTCGGCCACCTTGCGATAGCTCTCTTCACGTTCGATCCCGATGAAATCACGGCCCAGCATCTTGGCCACGGCACCGGTGGTTCCCGTGCCAAAGAACGGATCGAGGATCACATCGCCGGGGTTGGTGGAGCCGACGAGCACGCGGTGAAGCAGGCTTTCGGGTTTTTGCGTCGGATGCGCCTTGTCGCCGTTGTCATCCTTGAGCCGCTCATGGCCGTTGCAGATCGGCAGGACCCAATCGCTGCGCATCTGGATCCCTTCGTTGAGCGCCTTGAGCGCCTCGTAGTTGAAGGTGTATTTGCTGTTCTCGTCCTTGCCCGCCCAGATCATCGTCTCATGGGCGTTGGTAAAGCGTTTGCCGCGAAAGTTCGGCATCGGGTTGGATTTGCGCCAAACCACGTCGTTCAGGATCCAGAAGCCAGCATCCTGAAGCGCCGCGCCGACACGGAAGATGTTGTGATAGCTGCCGATGACCCAGATCGCCCCGTTGGGTTTGAGCAGGCGCCGCGCGGCCTTGAGCCAGGCACGGGTGAACTTGTCGTAGATGGCGAAGCTGTCGAACTGGTCCCAGTCGTTGTCGACCGCGTCCACCTTGGAATTGTCGGGCCGATGCAGATCACCCCGCAATTGCAGGTTATAGGGTGGATCGGCAAAGATCAGGTCAATGCTTTCCGCCGGAAGCGCGTTCATCGCATCAATGCAATCGCCGTCGAGAATCGTGTTCAGGGGAAGCGAAACGCTTCCTTTTGTCTTCAATTTCATATCTCTGCCTCTGCCCGGTGCATTGTTGCACTCGTTGGTTGATGCCAAAGATGAAGTGTTACTGATTCCCGGTCAAATTGTTTTTTGAATCAATCCTTTAACTATTATTCTTGCCACAAGATATTGTGTACCGGTTTAAACAGACGTCTATGGTGTGGGGTCACGCCGAGATTTTGAAGCGCCGAAATGTGGCTTTTTGACCCGTATCCCATGTTTGTCTCCCAGCCATAGCCGGGGTGCTGTTGCGCCAAGGACAACATGACACAATCTCGACACACTTTTGCCATGATTGAGGCCGCCGCGATGGACACCGACCGCGCGTCGCCCTTGACCACCGTCTCTGCGGGCAAGGTCAGGTCGCGGGGAATCATGTTTCCGTCGATCAGGGCAAAATCGGGTGGCGTCTTAAGCCCCTCCAGCGCGCGCACCATCGCAATGTGGCTGGCGCGCAGGATATTGTGGGTCTCGATCTCGGCGACCGAGGCATGGGCGATGGAGACATCCGCCACCTCCATGATCTGATCATAGAGCGCCTGACGTTTCTTGTGCGACAGTTTCTTGCTGTCGTTCAGCCCGCTCGGAATGCGGGCGGGGTCCAGCACGACGGCGGCGGCGGTCACGGGCCCGGCGAGCGGGCCACGGCCGACCTCATCCACACCTGCTATGCGGGTGTAGCCGCGGGACCGGATGGCGGTTTCAAATGAATAATCGGGTTCCATGGCCAAGGGGAAAGCGGATGGAGGCCTCGGGTGCAAGAGAAAAGGGAGAGATGCCCGAACATCTCTCCCTTCCCGTTTCCCGCAGGCAGGGACGTGCTCTGCGGGTCTCCGGCGCCGCACCGTTACAGATGATACTCGTGAACGGCGCCGAATGTCTCAGGCTGAGGGACGTCAGCCGCGCGCGAGGCTATAGCCGTTGCGGCGCAAGCAGCGCGCGTCGTAGCCGCGGCGCGGACCGTCATAGGTGCGCACCCGCTGCGCACAGGTCTGCGGCAGGCGGTCCACGAACCTGTAATGCCGTTCAAGGCAGCGTCGACCGAACATGTAATATCGGCCCTGCCGGGTGTCGTAGCTGCGAAAGCACTTCTTCGGCAGCAGCTTGCGGTCCACGCGGTGGGGCAAGGGGCGCACCCGTGGCTGCTTGCGCGTGTAGGTGTGGTTGTGGGCATAGCGCCCGTCGTGGTGGTTGTGCGTGATGTCGCCGTGGCGGTGGTGGTTGCTGTTGTGCGCATGGGCCCTTGGCTCCGGCGCCCGTCTGTGGATGTACGCATCGTCCTTGCGCCTTTTCCTGTCCTGGCGGTCGTCATGGATGATCTTTCCCACGATGGCGAGACCGAGGATCGTCGCGATGGTCTGCGCCGTGCGGTCGCCCTGTGCGCGGGCCTGGGGGGCGGCGAACGTGGTCAGCGCGATGGCGGTTGCAGCGATTGTGCCGATCAGGCGGGCGGAGAAGAAAGAGCGCATGGCGGTGATCCTTTGTCGTTGCGGGACACGATCACCTTGGGGCGGGCGGGCTCGGACAGGCAATAACGGGGGCGTGTTATCGGATAACGTGGACGCGGGTGGCTTTGCGATATTGAATATCCTACGGGTTCACCGCATCGTGAGGCCCATGAAACAGATACTTCTTTCCGCAGGATTCGTGGCCATCATCGGTGGCATGACACCCGTCATGGCCGCCGACTGCTACGCCGATTACAAAGCCAAGCAAGACAATCCTCTCAGGCTGCATTACGGTGTGGCCGAGATCACGGGAGCCTGCGACCGTGCCACCGCCCGCAGTGAGCTTGCGCAGCGGCTGGCGGCCAAGGGCTGGACCCTGTTGAACGTCGTCTCGGTTTTCGGGCCGGAGGGCCTTGCGCAAAGGAAAGACAGTGCCGGATCAAACTTCCTCCGCTTCTGACATCCGCCGCAGCGGCGGGCGCTTCGTGGCGTTCGGGATCAGCGGCGTCATCGGGATGCTGCTGGTGGGGGCCGTCGTGATGTTCTGGGCCTTGCCAGACGCCAATGCCTTCAACGCGCGGGTCGAGCGGATTTTCATCGAGAACGACAATCTGACCAGTGCGGCGGAGATCAAGCTTTTGGAAATTCTCGCACAGTCGGGCACCGCGTTCTCGGACACCTTGACGAATTACCGGGTGCTGATCGGCGTGCTGCTGATCTTTGCCGCAGCGATGCTGGTGGCGGCGGTGGTGTTCCTGACGCTGCTCATCGGCTTCAACCGCCGCATGGCCCAGATCGAGCGGACGGGCATCCAGGTGTCGTCGTTGCTGATCAGCCGCGAAGAGAACAAGGTGTACCTCAACAACATGGGCTTCAAGCTGACCGATGCAGCGATGGAAACGCTTGCCGTGCTGGCCGAGGCTCGGATGGACGACGACGTGCTGTCCGGATCCGAGATAGAGGGCGTGATTTCGGGCCGCGCGGCAGCCGACTGTGACGAAGCCGCCGGGGCCACCCGGATCAAGCGGCTGCGCGATACGCTGGGCAATCAGATCGTCAGCGAGCTACTGGTCAAGAACATCGCACGGCGCGGATACATGCTGGCAATCGACAAGCACGTGATCCAGGTGCTGTGACATCCGGACGCCGCGGGCGCAGGCGCAGGCGCAAAAAACCGGTTCCCACTTTTTCGCAACATGCTCTAGGGTACCCGAAAATCATACAGGATATTTACATGCCCGCACCGCTCAACCCCTTCAAGGACGCGCTCGCCAAAGGCGAGATTCAATTCGGCTGCTGGGTCGCGCTGGCCGATCCCTATAGCGCGGAGGTCATGGGACAGGCCGGATTCGACTGGCTGGTTGTGGATGGAGAGCATGGGCCCAACGACCTGCGGTCGATCCTGGCACAGCTTCAGGTGCTCGCGGCGACAGATGCACACCCGGTGGTCCGCGTGCCGGTAGGCGAAACGTGGATCCTCAAACAGGTGCTGGATGCAGGCGCGCAGACGGTGCTGGTGCCGATGGTGCAAAGCGCCGATCAGGCGCGGCAGCTGGTGCGCGACGTGCGCTTTCCACCACACGGTGATCGCGGCGTGGGCTATGCGCTCGCGCGGGCGTCCCGCTTTGGCACGATCGCGGATTACGGCACCAGCGCGGATGCGCAGATCTGCCTGCTGGTACAGGTCGAGAACCGCAAGGGGCTGGCCGCGCTGGACGAAGTTCTGACCCTCGACGGCGTCGACGGCGTGTTCATCGGACCTGCGGATCTGGCGGCCGACATGGGGCATATGGGCAACGCGGAGCACCCCGAGGTGCAGGACGCGATCATGGACGCTCTGCGCCGTATCGCGGCGGCAGGCAAGGCGCCGGGCATCCTGTCCACGCAGGATGCGATGACGGATGCCGCCATCGCTGCCGGTGCGCGATTCGTCGCGGTAGGGGCGGATGTGCTGCTGCTGGGCCAGGCGGCGCGCGGTCTTGCCGCCAGGTGGCAAGCGACGAAAGCGTGAGCGCGGGCATCGTCCTACTGGCCTTTGCCTATGTGCTGAGCCAGTTCTTCCGCGCATTCCTCGCCGTTCTGAGCCCGTTTCTGAAGGCCGATCTCGGCGCGCTGCCGCAGGATCTTTCGGTCGCCTCGGGCCTGTGGTTCATCGCCTTTGCCGCGATGCAGCCTTTCATCGGTTGGGCGCTCGATACCCACGGCCCCCGGCGCACGGCGGCGGCGCTGATGATGCTGGGCGGCGGTGGCGGTGCGGCTTTGTTTGCGCTGGCCACGACCCCCGCGCATATCAGCATCGCGATGGCCCTGATCGGGGTCGGTTGTGCGCCGGTGCTGATGGCGTCCTACTATATCTTTGCGCTGGAGTACCCGCCCGCGCGGTTCGCGGCGCTGGCTGCGCTGATGGTCGTGGTGGGGATGCTGGGCAATCTTGTCGCCTCCTATCCGATGACGCTGGCCGCCGAGAGCATCGGCTGGCGCGCATCCCTGTGGGTTCTGGCGACCGCGACAGCGGCCACCGCCATCGGGATCTGGGTGTTCGTGCGGGACCCGAAAAAGGAAATAACAGCTGAAAAGGGCAGCTTTCGCGAGGTGCTGCGCATTCGCGCGCTCTGGTTCATCTTTCCGCTGATGCTGGTCAGCTACGCCGAGGTCGGCGCGCTGCGCGGTCTGTGGATCGGGCCGTATCTGTTTGAGGTGTTCGAGGCATCGCCGCGCGCGATCGGGCAGGCGACGCTGGCAATGGGGCTGTGCATGGTGCTGGGGCCGTTGGCCTATGGCCCGCTGGACCGGGTTCTGGGCACCCGGAAATGGGTCATCTTCGGTGGCAGCATGGTGGTGTTGATCGCGACCGTAACACTGGCGGTTACCGCGGACGGGCCGATCCTGTGGGTCGTCGGGATGCTGTGCGTGATCGCCTTTTTCGGCTCGACTTATCCCGCGATCATGTCCCACGGCCGCAGCTTTCTGCCGCAACATCTGGTCGGACGCGGGGTGACGTTGTTGAACCTGTGCAGCATCGGGGGCGTCGGCCTTGCGCAATTCGCCACCGGGCGCATCCACACGGAATTCAGCGGCGCCGCACTCGACCCGCTGCCCTATACGATGATCTTTGTGTTCTTCGCGGCTCTGCTGGCTGTCGGCCTTGCCATCTATCTGTTTTCGACCGATACGAAGCCGTGACGCCCTGCCTCTTTCCTTGACCCGCAAAGCGGTATAACAGGCGCCCACCATCAAACGCATATATTTGGAGAATTCAGATGGGTTATCGCGTCGTGATCGCGGGTGCCACAGGCAATGTGGGCCGCGAAATGCTGAACATTCTGGCCGAGCGCCAGTTCCCCGTGGACGAAATCGCCGTGCTTGCCTCGCGCAAGTCGCTGGGTACGGAAGTCAGCTTTGGCGACAAGACGCTAAAGACGAAGGACCTTGATACGTTTGATTTCACGGGCTGGGACATGGCGCTGTTTGCCGTGGGGTCCGATGCCACGAAGAAATACGCGCCCAAGGCGGCCAAGGCGGGCTGTGTCGTGATCGACAACTCGTCGCTCTATCGCTACGACGCGGACATTCCGCTGATCGTGCCCGAGGTAAACCCGCAGGCGATCCACGGCTATGCCAAGAAGAACATCATCGCCAACCCCAACTGCTCGACCGCGCAGATGGTCGTGGCGCTGAAGCCCCTGCATGACCGCGCGACCATCAAGCGGGTCGTGGTCAGCACCTATCAATCGGTGTCGGGCGCGGGCAAGGAAGGCGCGGATGAGCTTTGGGACCAGACCAAGAGCATCTACAATCCCGTCACCGACGTGCCGCCCAACAAGTTCACCAAGCAGATCGCCTTCAACGTGATCCCGCATATCGACGTGTTCATGGACAGCGGCGAGACAAAGGAAGAGTGGAAGATGGTCGCCGAGACGAAAAAGATCGTCGATCCGGCGATCAAGGTCACGGCGACATGCGTTCGGGTGCCGGTGTTCGTCGGCCATTCCGAATCGATCAACATCGAGTTCGAGGACCATCTGGACGAGAACGAAGCCCGCGACATCCTGCGCGAATCGCCCGGCATCATGGTGATCGACAAACGCGAGGACGGCGGCTATGTCACGCCGGTCGAATGCGTCGGCGATTTCGCGACCTTCATCAGCCGGATCCGTCAGGACAGCACAATCGACAACGGGCTGAACCTGTGGTGCGTGTCGGACAACCTGCGCAAAGGTGCGGCCCTGAACGCGGTGCAGATCGCCGAACTTCTGGGGCGCGAAGTGCTCAAGAAAGGCTGATTTCCGCCCATTGGTGGAGATTGCGAGGGGGGGCCTGCGGCTCCCCTTTTTCTTTGCGGGCGCGCGGTGCATCCTGACCATTCAGTCAAAGGAATTTCAACGATGCGCCTCCTGATCCTCGCCCTTGCGGTCCTGCCCCTGCCCCTCTGGGCGGAAACCTACACTGTGCCGTCCGCGCCCAGCGCCGTGACCGTCTATGCCGGGTTTGCCACCGTCACGCGTAAGGCGCGGTTCACCGCGCAGGTCGGAACGCATGAACTGATCCTGCCGGACCTGCCGCTCTGGGTGGACCCTGCCAGCCTGCGGGTCACGCTGGAGGGCGCGCGGCTGGACAGCAGCCGGTTGCGCACCGGCGCGCTGCCGCCGCAACCGGACCGTGACAGCGCCGCAGTTTTGGCCGCCAAGGCGCGCATCGAACAGGCCCGCCGTGCGCTGCGCGATCTGGATGACGCGGTGGAGGACGCCACCCTTGCCGCCAAGGCATCCGAGGCGCGGGCCGCGTTCCTGTCCGGCCTTTCGTCCAGCAGGACCTTGCCGTCGGAGCCCGAAGCGCTCGCCGCGTTGGCACAGATGATCGAGGTTCAGTCGCTCGCCGCGACGCAGGCACAGGTGCGCGCAACCCGCGAGGCCACGCGGATCGCAGACGGGCGCAAGGCGCTGGAGGACGATCTGGCGGACGCGCAAGCCGCGCTGGAAGCGCTGACGCCGCCTGCCGAGCCACGCGCGCTGCTGGCACTGTCTCTGACCGCCGACCAGACCGGGACGGTGGTGGCGACCCTGCAGTACCCCGCGCGCGCCGCGTGGCAGCCGACGTATGACATCGCGCTGACGCGGGGTCCGGCACCCCGCATGGCGCTGCGCCGGGCGGCGATCGTCTATCAGAATACCGGCGAGAATTGGGACAACGTGACCCTGACCCTGTCCACGCTCGCGCCGTCCGGACAGGTGATCCCGTCAGAGCTGTATCCGCCACTGCTGCGGATCGAGGATCCCGCGCGGGTCACGCTTCAGCAACGCGCGTCGGGCAGTCTGGATGCCGAAAGCAGCGTGGCGGCCGCGCCTGTCGCGATGGAGGAAACCGCCCGCCCCGGCTTCGACGGACCGGGCGTGACCTACACCCTGCCCGGCAGGATATCGGTGGCGCAGGGCGCGGAAGGCGCGCGGATCGCGCTGGACACGCTGGAGTTCGACGCCCGCGTCTTTGCCCGCGCGGTGCCCGAGCGCGACACGACCGCGTTCCTGATGGCTGAGGCGGTGAATGACACGCAAGAGCCGCTGTTGGCCGCGGATACGGTTCAGATCATGGTTGACGGCGCGCTGGTCGGGCGCGGATATTTCGCGCAGGTGCCTGCGGGTGGTGACATCGTGCAGGCGTTCGGCCCCATCGAAGATCTGCGCCTGACGCATACGGTGCTGGACCGCAGCACCGGCGACCGGGGTCTGATCAACCGCAGCAATGCCCGCAAGGAGGCCGTGCGGCTGGAGGTGGAAAACCTCGGGGCGCGGGACTGGACCGTCGAGCTGCGGGGCACGGTCCCCTACAGCGAGCAGGAGGATCTGACCATCGACTGGAGCGCGCAGCCCCGCGCGGATGTGGTGAACGTGTACGACCGGCGCGGGCTGTTGCAGTGGGATCTGACGCTTGCCCCGGGCGCTCGACAGGAGGTCATGATCGAACAGGATATACGCTGGCCAGAGGGCAAGGTTCTGCGCTGAGGGCGCAATGACTGTTACAAAGGCAAGTGTTGGCGGACTTTTTCCAACGGCGCAAAACCAGTTGGCATGAGATGAAGTTTCGAAGCCTCTAGGCCGATCCCGCAGCCTTTCGCGGTGGGTCGGACGCGGCATGGGGTTGGCCCGGTATGGCGGGGCCAAAGCGCGCGACCAGCACGCTGCGCGGTGCGCCCACCGTCGAGCTGTTGCACAGGTGCCGCCCCGTTGCCGATACGTAAATGCCCAGTGCCGCCCCCAGCGGGCGCAGCTCCATCCCCTCCACCGCGAGGCGGTGAACCAACTCGGGCCAGCTGCACGCCTCGGCCATGTGGCGGGTCAGCATGGCCGCGCGGGTCGGGTCGATGCGACCTGCGGGCATCACGCCCGGATTGGCCGCACAGTGCTCTGCGTCCGGCATCGGGCCGCCAAAGCGTTCGGCGAAGGTGGCGTCGCTGACACCCAGATCCGACAGCTTGCAGATGCGCGTGCCGCAGCTTGTCTTGACCAGGGTCAATCCACCCGCCGCCGGTTTCAGCGCATAGCCATGCGGGCGCAGCCGTTCGGCCACATCATCCCAGCCGTCCGCGGCGGCCAGATCGCGCGCCAGAAGCGCCTGAAGTGCGATCAGCAGCCGACCGTCCGGCGCATCGCCCGGATGTGCCGAAAGCTGGCGGGCCACCTCGCGTTTGAGAAGCTGCCGCACCATGTGACCGATCGTGACATCACGCGCCGTCGCCACACGCTGTGCGCCTGACAATAGCTCTCGGGGAATTTTGAGGGTCACGGTTTCAAGGGTCATGGCCCGAGCGTGACTCGGATATGGTTAACGCGTGGTTAACGTCATCTCAGAACCGCTCGGCGCGCAGCACGTCGCAATCGACGACGCTGACCACGCCGATGTGCCGCTCGACCACGTCGAACGCCGCTTCGAGCAGCTCATCGAGCCGTTCGGGGCGGATGATGCACACGACCTGCACCATCCCCTGCGCACGGCTGACCTGTCCCGAGCGGGTCCAGGCGCCCGACCTGCCGGAACCGCCCAGCACAGGCAGCACCGTATAACCGGTCACCCCCGCCGCGCGCAGCGCATCGGTCAATCGCGATTCCATCACGTTCTCGATGGTGATTTCGACTCTCTTGGCTTTGTGGGTCTGCATGTCTCAGCCTCCGGTCACGGCCATGGCCACCGCTATATAGAGCGGGATACCAAGCGTCAGGTTAAACGGAAATGTCACGCCCAGCGACAGCGTCAGGTAAAGCGACGGGTTCGCTTCGGGCAGGGCCACGCGCATCGCGGCGGGCACGGCAATGTAGGAGGCCGACGCGGACAGGACCATCAACAAGGCCACGCCTCCGGGGCTGAGCCCCAGCAGCACACCGGCACCGAGACCGCACACGGCTCCGACCAGCGGCATCGTCACGCCGAACAGCAGCACGCCGGGGGTCAGCACCCCGCCACCGCCGCGCAGGCCACGCCCCGCAACCAGCCCCATATCAAGCAGGAACAGGCACAACACGCCCTTGAACGGATTGACGATAAAGCTCGAGATCTCTGCGAGCCCCTTGGCCCCCGTGGCCCAGCCAATGGCAAAGCTGCCGACCAGCAACACGATCGAACCGTTGAGCATGATCTCACGCATGAGGGCCGAATCCATGCCCTTGGCCCCTGCCCCTTCGCCGCGTGAAATGAGCCAGAGCGCGGAGAGAATCGCGGGGGCCTCCATCGCGGCGGCCACGGCCACCATGTAGCCTTCGGAAGGGATGCCCCGCCCTTCGAGCACCGATGTCGCCGCGACGAACGTCACGATCGAGATCGAGCCGTAGTGCGCCGCCACCGCCGCCGCGTCCAAACGGCTCATCCCGGTCAGCACGCGCAGCAGCGCAAAGGCGATCAGCGGCAGCAGCGCCGACAGGATCACCCCCGCCAGCAGCGACAGCGCCAGCCGCGTATCCAGCCCGTAGGACGCGACGCTGGCCCCGCCCTTGAAGCCGATGGCGAACAGCAGGTAGATCGACATGCCCTTGGCCACCGCCTCGGGGACGCTCAGATCCGACCGCGCCAGCGCTGCAAAGAGCCCCAGCGCGAAGCTGAGGATAATCGGGGAGAGCAGGTTCTGGCCTGCGAGGCTGAGGAGGTCAGACATTTTTTTACCTTCACACGTTACTCAGACGGCCCGGAAATCGCCGCTGGCCGGGTCAAAATACTCAAGCCCGCCGGCACCGATATCGGTCCACATGCCGTGCAGGGTGATCTCTCCGGAGGTGACTTTTTCGGCCAGCCAGGGAAAGGTCATCAGGTTTTCCAACGATATTACCACCGCGTGTTTTTCCAACGCGCGGGTCTGTTCGGCGGAGTCCGCGATCTGGGCGACCAGATCGTATTTGGGCCGCAGGATGTCCATCCAGCGACCGACAAAGCTGTCCTTGGCCTCAAGTTCGGGCGCATCGCCACGGCACATGTTCAGGCAGCCCTGAACTCCGCCGCAATTGGAGTGCCCCAACACGATCAGATGCGCCACGCCCAACCCCTGCACCGCATATTCGACCGCCGCTGACGTCCCGTGCTGCGCGCCATCGGGTTTATAGGGCGGCACGAGGTTGGCAATGTTGCGGTGGATAAAGAACTCGCCCTGATCGGCCCCGAAAATCGACGTCACATGCACCCGGCTATCGCAGCATGAAATCACCATGGCGCGCGGGTGTTGGCCGCCCGTCGCAAGCTTGTGATACCACGCCCGGTTTTCGGCAAAGCTGGTCGCCTTCCAGCCGTGGTAACGCTGGACAAGGTAGCTCGGTAGGGGTTTGGCCTGATCCATGATGGACTGCTCTCCTCTTGATGAGCACCGGGTTAAACTGAATTCGAGCCGAATTCGAGCGAAAACACCCCGGCGGGGCAACCATTTGAAAACCTTGCCCTGTCATTCAGAGGGTCAGCCGTGGGGGCTGTATAGGGGTGAGTCATGAGTGAAGTCGTCGAGATACGGCTGTCAGAGCCGATCCAGTTGGATCAGGTGAGGCTGGGCACATTATATGCACAATTGGGCGAAGCGGGTGCGGAAAGCGTCGTCTGCCGCGCCATGGAGGAACTGGCGGTACGCATGGCTCAATGTGACCGGCTTTGGCGCGAGCGCGACATGGTGAAGCTGCGCAAGAACGCGCGGTCCCTGATCGCGATTTCGGATCAGTTGGGCATGCACCGTCTGGCACAGGTGGCGGGCAACGTGACAGACTGCATCGACGCCAGTGACGAGATCGCAATCACCGCGACCCTGTCGCGGATGTTGCGAATAGGGGAGCGGTCGCTGTCGGCCATGTGGTCGATGGACGACATCACTTTGTGAAAACCAGCCGCGCGGGGGCCGTATTTCGATTCAGCTTCCTCGGAAAGTAATCTAGGCTGCTGACCAACGCTCTTGCCGAGAAAGGTCTGCCCATGTCGCTTAGATTCGCCGATGCCTCTGACGAGGTCCTGCCCCTGCACGTTTTATCCGAGGACGCCCTTGAGGACTGGCTGACGGGGCAGGAGCCGCGTGTGGCGACCTGGGTGGCCGCGAACGGATTCACCGGCGCGCTGGGTCAGACGCTTGTGGTGGCGGGTCCCGACGGGGCGCCCGCGATGGCGCTGGCGGGCTATGGCACTGCGGCGCGGCGCAGGCGCGGGCGGTTTGCGCTGGCCTCTGCCGCGGCCAAGCTGCCGTCGGGCACCTTTCGCATCGCGGGTGGCCTGCCGGACGACGCGGTCGCGAACGAGGCGCTGGGATGGTTGCTGAGCGCCTATCGCTTTGACCGCTACAAAAGCGCCAAGCCGATGGCCGCGAAACTTGTCGCGCCCGACGGCATCGATGCGAAGCGGATCGAGGCGATCGCCGCCGGAGAGGCGCTGACCCGTGACATGATCAACACGCCCGCTTCCGACATGGGCCCGCCGGACCTGGAGGACGCGGCCCGCACCCTTGCCGCCACGCACGGCGCCATGATCGAAGTCACGACGGGCGATGCGCTGCTTGCAGCGAACCTGCCGATGATCCACGCGGTGGGCCGCGCCGCCGACCGTGCGCCCCGGCTGATCGACATGCGCTGGGGCGATACGGGTCCCAGCCTGACACTGGTGGGCAAGGGCGTGTGTTTCGACACCGGAGGGCTGAACCTCAAACCGGGCGCCTCAATGGGGCTGATGAAAAAGGACATGGGCGGCGCGGCGGCCGTGTTGGGGCTGGCGCAGATGATCATGGCGACCGGGGCGGAGATCCGTCTGCGCGTGCTGATCCCGGCGGTCGAAAACAGCGTTTCGTCGAACGCGTTTCGCCCGCAGGACATCCTGACGTCTCGCAAGGGCCTCACGGTCGAGATCAACAATACCGACGCCGAAGGGCGGCTGGTACTGGCCGACGCGCTGGCGCTCGCGGATGAGGAAACGCCGGATCAGATCATCTCGATGGCGACATTGACCGGAGCGGCACGGGTCGCGGTGGGCCCCGACCTCGCTCCTTACTTCTGCGACGATCCGCTGTTCGTCACGGCGCTTGAGGCGGCGGCGGAGGGGGTTGCGGACCCGGTCTGGCGGATGCCGTTCCATGATGCCTACGAAGAGATGATCGAACCGGGCATCGCGGATCTGGACAATGCGCCCAAGGGCGGGTTCGCGGGCTGCATCACGGCGGCGCTGTTTCTGCGGCGCTTCGTGACGGCCAGCCGCTATGCGCATTTCGACATCTATGGCTGGCAGCCCAGCGCCGCACCCGCGCGGCCCAAGGGCGGCGTCGGACAGGCGACGCGCGCGCTTCTTGCAGCCCTGCCCGGCATCCTTGCCAGATGAGCGATCCGCGTCTGACCCCCGATCCGGCGCGGATCACTCGGCGCGACGCCGCTCAGGTCGCGCGCCCGGTCGTGAACCTGATGCGGCAGCCCGGTGGCCCCCGCGACCGGCAACTTCTGCTGGGTGCGGATGTCACCGTCCTGAACAGCGACAACGGCTGGGCCTATGTGCAGGCGGCGCAGGACGGCTACTGCGGCCATGTGGCGGTGGCCGATCTGTCGCCTCCACTGACGCTGAGCCATAAGGTGACGGCCGCCGCGACCCACGGCTACCAGCAGGCCGACATGAAATCCCCCGACCGCGTGGCGCTGAGCCACGGCAGCCGTGTCGCGGCAGTTGGCGGAACCGACGCTTTTGTCGAGACGGAACACGGGTTCATCCCCCGCCAACACCTGTCGCCGCTCGACGTCATGGCCGATGATCCCGCGGCGGTCGCCGCTCTTTTTGTCGGCACACCCTATCTTTGGGGCGGCAACAGCCGCTGGGGCATCGACTGTTCGGGGCTGGTCCAGGCCGCGTGCACCGCCTGCGGCATCCCCTGCCCCAGCGACAGCGACCAACAGCAGCGCCACCTTGGCACGCCATTGCCCGAAGGCACGCCGCCACGGCGCAACGATCTGCTATTCTGGAAGGGACATGTGGCGCTGGTGTGGGACGCGGACAGGTTGCTGCATGCGAACGCCCACGCCATGGCCACCGTTTTCGAGCCGCTGCGCGAGGCCATCAGCCGCATTGCCGACAGCGACGGCCCCGTGACCGGCCACCACAGGCTGCTCCCCGAGACCCCGTGAACGGCGCGCGTACAGGTGCTCTTCGACCACCCGGAGCAGCTTGCGCTCCAGTACCCTGATCACACCCCTGAGATCCGCGCCGCGCTTGAGCACCTGCCCATTGGCCCCGATCACCGCATAAATCCCCTGCTTTCCGCGCAGCTTGGGGCGCTTTTCGATGCGGTAGAGCGGCATCTCGGCCGTGCGCCGGAACACCGAAAAGACCGCCACCTCGCGCAGGCAGGAAATGCCGTAGTCGCGCCATTCTCCGGCAGCGACCATGCGTCCGTAAAGCGACAGGATCACCGACAGTTCGGTCCGGTGGAAGGCCACCTGTTCGACCGGACGCTCTGCGGGCATGGATTTCGACGGGATCGTTGGTATGTTCATACCCCAAAGACTTGCCCCCTTCAGCGGGCAAATCAAGCCCCCTCGATCAAAACGCTTGAACGCGTTACGCCGATGAAAGAAATTGCGCAAATATGAAACATTCCGAGTGTGCCCGATGACCCCCCAGGACCGTGCCGAAAAAGCCGCCGCCGCGATGCTGGCCAATGACAATGCAACGCGGGCGCTGGGGATGCAGATCACCCGGATCGGGCCCGGATCGGCGACCCTGACCATGCAGGTGCGCGAAGACATGCTGAATGGTCACGCGATCTGTCATGGCGGCTATATCTTCACACTGGCCGACAGCGCCTTTGCCTTTGCCTGTAACAGCTACAACCGGGTCACGGTCGCGCAGCAGAACCAGATCACCTATATCGCGCCCGGCAAGCTGGGCGAATTGCTGACCGCGACGGCGACGGAAAACGCGCGCGCGGGGCGCTCGGGCGTCTATGACGTACGCGTCACCGGCGGCGACGGGCGCACGGTGGCCACCTTTCGCGGCCTGTCACGCAGCATCAAGGGACAACATTTCCCCGAAGACGGAGCAGACGTATGAAAGACCTCACCCCCGACCGCGCCAGTCTTGATCCGATCGAGATCGCCAGCCGCGACGAGATCGCGGCGCTCCAGCTTGAGCGGCTGAAGTGGTCGCTGCGCCACGCCTATGACAACGTCGCCTTCTACCGCCAGAGCTTTGACGCGGCTGGGGTGCATCCCGACGACCTGAATGCGCTGGACGATCTGGCAAAGTTCCCCTTCACCGTGAAAAGCGACCTGCGCGACAATTATCCATTCGGGATGTTCGCGGTGCCGCGCGACCAGGTCAAGCGGATCCACGCGTCCTCTGGCACCACGGGTCAGCCGACGGTCGTGGGCTATACCGGGAACGATCTGAAGAATTGGGGTGACGTGGTGGCCCGGTCGCTGCGCGCGGCGGGGCTGCGCCCGGGCGACATGCTGCACAACGCCTATGGCTACGGGCTGTTCACCGGGGGGTTGGGCATTCATCTGGGCGCCGATGCGCTGGGGCTGTCAACGGTTCCGATCTCGGGCGGGATGACACCGCGCCAGGTGCGCCTGATCGAAGATTTCAAACCCAACGGGATCACGGTCACCCCGTCCTACGCGCTGTCGATCCTCGACGAATTCCATGCACAGGGCATCGATCCGCGCGAAACCACGCTTGCGGTCGGGATCTTCGGGGCCGAGCCCTGGACCAACGCCATGCGCCAAGAGATCGAGCAGGCCTTCGACATGCATGCCGTCGATATCTATGGCCTCAGCGAAGTAATAGGGCCCGGCGTGTCCATGGAATGCGTCGAAAGCAAGGATGGGCTGCACATCTGGGAGGATCATTTCTATCCCGAAATCATAGACCCGCAGACCGGTGCGGTGCTGCCGGAAGGCGCGCAGGGTGAACTGGTGTTCACCTCGCTGACCAAGGAGGCGTTTCCGATCATCCGATACCGGACGCGCGATCTGACGCGGCTGCTGGCCGGTACGGCGCGCAGCATGCGGCGGATGGAAAAGGTCACGGGACGCAGCGACGACATGATCATCCTGCGCGGGGTCAACGTGTTTCCGACCCAGATCGAAGAGATCTTGATGCAGGTGGACGCACTGGCACCACATTTCCAGATCGAACTGACCCGCCCCGACCGCATGGATCAGATGCGCATCCTGACCGAGGTCGCAGGCGCGGGTGCCAGCGACACCACCCGCGCCAATGCCGCCACAGCACTTGCCGCCGGGATCAAACAGACGATCGGGCTGAGCGTTCGGGTCGAGGTCGGTGACATTGGCGCGGTGCCCCGATCGGAAGGGAAGGCCGTGCGGATTCTGGACCGGCGCCCGAAATCCTGACGGTGGTGCGTTCCAAGGCGGGCCGCCCGGCTGGTAGGGGCCTGACGCCGGATCACCGGGTCACGGCACAGGCCTTTCCGGCGAAACATGCCTTAACCCTGCGGATCATTTTCGGGGTCGGTGTGGCAAAGAGGTATCCGCCACAGGGATTTGTCGCGACGACATCAGACGCGCCGCCCGCAACGACATCAGACGCGCCGCCCGCATCTCCCAACTGCAC
>JBFFQZ010000024.1:0-16952 GCA_041573235.1 Sulfitobacter sp.
CGGCGCCCAGTGGGCTGGCCGACAACATCGTCAGAAGAACCGGCAGGCAGAATCGGTGCGATCGCATGGTTGTACTCCTCCGGGTGTCAGACTGCCCGCGCGCACGGTCGTTCCCGCACCCGCCCGGCGCTCGACAAGCCCATCCGCCTCCAGCGCATCCATGGCCCGGCGCACCGTGACGCGGGACACGCCCAGCTGCACCGCCAGCTTTTGCTCACCGGGCAGAACGCTGCCCACCGAATAGACGCCGCGGGTAATTTCATCATGCAACTGCAAATAGACGCGCCGCGCCTTGCCCCCCTCCGGAAGCCCGCCAATCAACCCATCACCGGATTTGCGTGTCATGCAATCATACCCTCTTCAACGACCCTGACCGTAACGTGGAAAAACAGAAAAGCAAGAAATCTATCTTTCGTAGGATTATTTTTTTGACCTATGCGAGCACTATTATCTGTATTATAAAACATACAGGTTTGCGGAGGAGAGGATTTTGCCGGTCATCGAGCTTCACTTGATAGAAGGCTATGCGGAGCAGGATAAGACGCGCCTGTGCGAAGCCCTGACCGATGCGGTGCGAATCGTCGTTCCCGCCCCGCCCGAGGCCGTAACCGTCATGATTCACGAAATGGCCCCGGCGAACTACATGCGTGGCAGAGAGCGTCGGACACCGGCCCCCGCCCTGCCCGACCCCTGCGCGGTGGTCCGCAGCTTCCTCCAGGCGATGGAGGCGCGGGACCTGGATGCCGCCCGCGGCATGCTGGGCACCGGCTTTACCATGACTTTTCCGGGCACGGCCCCGATGACAAAACTCGAAGAGCTGATCGCCTGGGCAGGCCCCCGCTACCGCTTCGTGACCAAAAGCTACGAGGGCTTCGACGCGCTGCAGTCCCAGGGCGACGCGGCGGTGGTCTATTGCCGGGGCACGCTGTCGGGGCAATGGCCGGACGGCACCCCGTTCGACGGCATCCGTTTCATCGACCGGTTCGAAATCGTGGGCGGGCTGTTGGTCCGGCAGGACGTGTGGAACGACATAGCAGAAGTAAAGGGAGCGACATGAGCGCAGAGATAGACCCGATCACGCTGGCAGTGCTTGCCGGACGGATGGAGCAGATCGCCGACGAAATGGACGCAACGCTGTTCCGGGCGGCCTTCAATCCGATCATCGCCGAGGCGCATGACGCCTCGCACGGCCTCTACCACGCGGTCTCTGGCGACACATTGGTGCAGGGCAAATCCGGCCTGCCGATCTTTGTCGGCGTGATGTCGTTTGCGGTGAAGGCCGTGATCGACAAGGCCGCCGAGAACGGCGATCTGGCCGATGGCGACATCTATATCTTCAACGACGCCCATCTGGGCGGCACCCATCTGAGCGACATGCGCCTTGTCAGGCCCTATTTCCACGACGGCAAGCTGTTTTGCTACCTCGCGTCGGTCGGCCATTGGCATGACGTCGGCGGGGCGGTGCCCGGCAACTACAACCCCGCCGCCACCGATGCCTTCCAGGAGGCTTTCGTGCTACCCCCCGTCCGGCTGGCCCGCGCCGGAGAGGTGCAGACCGACATCATCGACATCCTGATGCGCAACACCCGCCTGCCCCAGTCCGCCCAGGGCGACCTGAACGGGCAGCTGGGCGCGCTGGACCTTGGCGTCAAGCGGATGGACGAACTGCTGGCGGAATACGGCGCCGAAACGGTGCATGCGGCGCTCGATGCGTTGCAGGACCGCGCCGAGACGCTGATGCGCGCCGAACTGACCGACCTGCCCGATGGCCGCTGGGAGGCGACCGATTACCTCGACAATGACGGCATCACCGATGTGCCCCTGGCCAACACCGTCGCGCTTGAGATCAAGGGCGACCGCATGGTGCTGGATTTCGAAGGCACCGCGCCGCGCTGTGCGGGGCCGGTGAACATCGCCCTGCCCACCGCCGTCGCCACGGCCTATGTCGCGATCAAACACATCTTTCCGGGTCTGCCCGCCAATGCCGGCGTGATGCGCCCGATCGATGTGAAGATCCCCGAGGGATCGCTTTTGTCGGCCCCCTTCCCGGCCCCGGTCGGCGGCTATACCGAAACGATCCTGCGCATGATTGACGTGATCTTCGCTGCCGCGGCGGGCGCGGCCCCGGACCGGGTCGTCGCCAACGCCTATGGCACGATCAACGCACTGTCGATTTCGGGCAAACGTGACAACGGCCAGCCCTGGGTGATGTTCAGCTTTTACGGAGGCGGCCATGGCGGTTCGATCGAAAGCGACGGGCTGAACCACGGCAACGCGCCGATCTCGACCGCGACGATCCCCCCGATGGAAATCCTCGAAGCCGCCTATCCGGTGATGTTCAAACAATGGGCCCTGCGCCCTGACAGCGCGGGCGCGGGGATGCACCGGGGCGGCATGGGCGCGGTCTATGAGATCGAGGTGCTCGAAGGCAACGGGGCGAAGGCGTTCCTGTTCGGCGAACGCGGGCGCTATGCCCCGACCGGTGTGGCCGGGGGCGGCAACGCCGCGCTCAACGTCTTCAGCTATGAACAGAACGACGGGTGGCACGTGCCGCCGATGGCGTCGAAGATGGTGGGTATCAGTCTCGAACAAGGGCAATCTGTCCGGCTTGAGACACCGGGCGGCGGCGGTTATGGCCCCGCCGCCGACCGCGCGCCCGAAGCGGTTGCGCGCGATGTGGCGGCAGGTTTCCTGTCAGCGGACAAGGCGGATGCCGATTACGGCACCGCATGGCAGGAGGTGTGAAAATGACCAATCGGATGATCGGCGTCGATGTGGGCGGAACGTTCACGGATATCTTCGTGCTGGATGAAACCACGGGCGTGGCCGAGGTGGCAAAGGTGCCCACCACACGCCCCGACCAGTCAGGCGGTTTTCTGGGCGGTATCGGATCGCGGGTGGACGATCTGTCGACCGTGTCGGTCGTCGTGCACGGCACGACCGCGGGCACCAACGCGCTTCTTGAACGCAAGGGCGCCAAGATCGGGGTGATCACCACCGAAGGCCTGCGCGACGTGCTTGAGATGCGCCGCCGCGACCGGCCCCGCACATGGGGCCTGCGCGGCGATTTCACACCTGTCGTCGACCGTGCAGAGCGGCTGGAGGTGCCCGAACGGACGCTGGCGGACGGCACCGTGCGCGTGCCGGTGGATCTTGACGCCGTGCGCGCGGCGGCACGGGCGCTGATCGAACAGGATTGCCTTGCGGTGGCGGTGCTCTTCGCGAACGCCTACGCCAACGCCGAAAACGAAGCCAAGGCCGTCGCCGCCGTGCGCGAGATCTGGCCCAACGATCACGTGTCATGCTCGTCCGAAATCCTGCCCGAAATCCGCGAATTCGAACGGTTCTCGACGACCGCGCTCAACGCCTATCTGCAACCCGAAGTGTCGGGGTATCTGGGCCGGTTGGAGACTGCGCTGAAGTCCGGCGGCTTTGCCGGGGAATTCATGATCGTGCAGTCCAATGGCGGCGTCATGGGCGTGGACACGGCGGCAAAACTGCCCGTGCGCACGGCGCTTTCGGGACCGGCCGCAGGCGTGATTGCCGCAGGCTATATCGCCGAGGCCGCCGGGTTTCCCGACATCATCACCGGCGACATGGGGGGCACATCCTTTGACGTGTCGCTGATCGCGAAGGGGCAAAGCATGCTCAGCCCGCAGACGTCGATTGATTTCGGCATGGTGGTCCGCTCTCCGATGATCGAGATCACGACGATCGGCGCGGGCGGCGGGTCCATCGCCTGGGTGGACAAGGGCGGATTGCTGAATATCGGCCCCGAAAGCGCGGGCTCCACCCCCGGCCCCGTGGCCTATGGCCAGGGCAACACGCGCCCGACGGTGACGGATGCAAACGTCGTTCTGGGCCGCATCGACCCTGACAACCCCATTGGCGGCAAGCTTGACCGGCTGGACGTGGACGCGGCGAAGGCGGCGATCCTTGAGCATGTGGGCAAACCCTTGGGCCTTGACGCACTTGCCGCCGCCGAGGCGATCCTGCGGGTTGCCAACAGCCGCATGGCAGGGGCGCTGCGGCTTGTGTCGATCGAACGGGGGTTCGACCCGAAACGTTTTGCGTTCATGCCCTTTGGCGGCGGCGGCGCGCTGCATTCCGGCGCGATGCTGGCGGATGTCGGCCTGGCCCGTGCCATCGTGCCGCGTTATCCCGGCGTCACCTCGGCGATGGGCTGTGTCATCGCCGACATGCGGCAGGATTTCGTGCAGACGATCAACGCGATGCTGGACGGCATCGACACAGCCGCACTGGGGGCACATATGTAGCGCCATGTGGACGACGGGCTGGCCATGCTCGACGCGGCGCGCAGCAATTTCGAATCGCGGGTGACGGCATTCACCCTCGATATGGCGTATGTCGGTCAGACCCATACGGTCAGCGTTCCGATCGAGGTCGAGGTGAATGACGGCACCGTGGTCGCGCCCACGGAGCAGCAGATCGCGCAGGCCTTTGATGCCGCGTATCGCGACGCCTATGGTCGGTTGCTCAAGAACGGGGTGCGGCGGGTGATGAACCTGCGCTCTGCGGTAACAGGACGGCGGCCAAGGTTCGATCTGGCGACGCTCGCCCCCAAGGGCGGATCGGTCGAGGCCGCGTTGAAAGGCACCCGCGCGGTGCATTTCGGCGATGCCTGGCACGAGACGCGGCTGTATGACCGGCTGGCGCTGCCCGTAGGGGCGGAAATTCCCGGTCCGGCGATCCTGGAACAGCCCGACACGACCGTGCTGATCGAACCGGGCCTGGTGGGACGGGTCGACGACTTTGGCAACACACTTATCGAAAGGGCCGAGCCATGAACCCCGAACGCACGGCATTGCTGACGATTGATTTGCAGAACGACTTCCTGCACCCGGAGGGCGCCTATGGCCGGGCCGGGCAATCCGCGGCAGCCATCGCCGCCCTGCCCGACCGGATTGCGCCGCTCAAGGATGCATTGGTGGCCGCTGGCGGGACCTATATTTCGGCGCAGTTCACATTGGTTCCGGGACGCGACGGCGCCCCATTGATCGCGCCGCACCTCAAGAAGCTGCGGCCGTTTCTCGACAAGGGTGATTTCGCGCCTGGCGCGTTTGGCCATGATCTGGTCGCGGAATTGTCGCCTGCGGATTTCACTGTTGAAAAGGTCGCATACTCGGCCTTTTACCAGACCCGGCTTGAATACATCCTGAGGGCGATGGATATCGACACGCTGATCGTCGGCGGGATCGTCACCAATGGCGGCGTGGCAAGCACCGTGAGGGACGCGCATCTGCGCAACATTCACACGATATTGCTGTCGGACGGCTGTGCCGCGTTCAAGGACGATGTTCACGAGGCGACACTGGTATCGCTTGGATCAGTGACTGATATCGTGACCTGCGGGCAGGCGATCGAGATGGTAGGAGACGCGCAATGACGCTCAAGACACGATTGAACAAGCCTGAGATACTGGTTGCCCCTGGCGTGTACGACGGGCTGACGGCGGCGCTTGCCACGGAAGCCGGGTTCGAGGCGCTGTACCTTTCGGGGGCCGCGGTCGCCTATACGCGTCTGGGCCGCCCGGATATCGGCCTGACCACCGCAAGCGAAATGGCAGACACGATGGCCCTGATCGCGGATCGGACGGATCTGCCGGTGATCATGGATGCCGACACCGGGTTCGGCAATGCGCTGAACGCGCGGCGGACCATGCAGAGCTATGAACGGGCGGGGGCCGCGGCCTTGCAGGTCGAAGATCAGACATATCCCAAGAAATGCGGGCACCTGTCCGACAAATCGCTCATTTCGAAAGACGAAATGGTCGGAAAGATTTCCGCGATGGCCGACGCGCGGCGTCGGGATACGCTGATTGTCGCGCGGACGGATGCGATTGCCGTGGAAGGCTTCGAAGCGGCCGTGGCGCGGGCCGGTGCGTATATCGAAGCGGGCGCGGACGTGCTGTTTGTCGAGGCGCCGCGCGATGGCGACGAACTCGCGCAGATCCCTGCGACCTTCAAGGGTCAGGTGCCGCTGCTGGCGAATATGGTCGAGGGAGGCGCCACACCGATTTCGTCTGCGGAGGCCCTGCAGGAAATGGGATTCGACATTGTGATTTTCCCCGGCGGGATCGTGCGTGCGTTGGCAAAGACGGCGCAGGATTACTATGCGAGCCTTAGAAAAGCAGGCTCTAACAAGCCGTTTTCAGATCGAATGCATGATTTTGACGGGCTCAACCGAGCCATTGAAACACCGCAGATGCTGGCCTTGGGGAAGCGGTTTGATGGCAGCTCCTGATGTGGCGGCGCCTTTGGGCGCTTACGATATCGATGTCGAGACGCTGATCATCGGGGCCGGGGCCTGTGGGATGATTGCCGCTTTGGCGGCGCACGAAGCCGGGCAGGATGTGCTGGTGATCGAGGCAGATCCCCTGCCCTCAGGGTCCACCGCGCTGAGCGCCGGGTTGATCCCCGCGGCCGGAACGAGGTTTCAGCGCGAGGCCGGGATAGAGGATGATGCCACCCTGTTCGCGCAGGACATTCAGGCCAAGGCAAAGGATGAAAACGACCCGGCGCTGGTGCGCGCCCTGGCAAGTGGTGCGGCCGGTGTGATCGAATGGTTGGCCGACACGCATGGGCTGCCCTTTTCGGTCGTGACGGATTTTGACTATCCGGGCCACAGTCGGCGGCGGATGCACGGATTACCCCTGCGGTCAGGGGCGGAGTTGGTTGATGCACTGCGCAGTCGGCTCGAGGTGCTTGGCATTCCGCTCATCTGTGATCGGCGCGCGGTAACGATTTTTGCCGAAGAGGACCGGATTTTCGGAGCCCGCGTGGCTCTGCCAGACGGTAGCCATGAAACGATCGGAGCGGGGCGGACCGTGCTGGCATGCAACGGCTTTGGCGGCAATCGCGACATGGTCCGGAAATTCATGCCGCAGATCGAAAGCGGGCTGTGGTTCGGCCATGACGGAAATCGGGGCGAGGCGATGACCTGGGGCGCAGCGCTTGGTGCTGAAATGCGCCACATGGGGGCGTATCAGGGCCATGGGAACGTGGCCCATCCGCACGGCATCCTGATCACATGGGCCGTCATCACGCAGGGCGGATTTCAGGTGAACCTTGACGGGGATCGCTTTTGGGACGAATCGCAAGGATATTCAGAGGCGGCGGGGGCCGTGTTGGGCCAGCGGGACGGCAAGGCGTGGGCCATATTCGACGACCGCATCGCGGGCGTTGCGCGGCAGTTTGCCGATTTCAAGAATGCGGAAGAACAAGGGGCGATCGTCTCGGCGCAGACGATTGAAGAGCTTGAAGCCCGCTGCCAGCTCCCGGCGGGAAGCCTCGGCCGGACCCTTGCGGAAATTCCTCATGGAAACACAGACCGGTTTGGTCGCAAGTGGGACTCCCCTGCCCTTTGCGCACCTTATCGCGCGGTTCAGATCACCGGCGCATTGTTTCACACGCAGGGGGGCCTGGACGTGGACCCGCAGACCGCATTGGTCCGTCGCACCGGCCATGGCGTGTTTCAGAATCTCTATGCCGCAGGCGGGGCCGCCTGCGGTGTCTCAGGGCGGGGCGACAGCGGCTACCTCTCTGGGAACGGCCTGCTTGCCGCTTGCGTTCTGGGGCGCATTGCGGGGCTGGGGTAGTCTCTGTTCCGCGTTGCAGGCTCTGTTTTTCCGTCGCGAAAATCCTTGTCCATGCAGATTTCAAACCGGCCCAAGCGCGCGAACGCGCTTGGCTGAGAAAACACTTCGCGGCTCATTTTCAGGCCCGGTGCGGTTGATCAGATATTGCAGCCCGGCCCACATCGGCGCGATCCCCGATACCGACATCCCGAAGATTCCCCGCGCCGCGGAGCCTTGTGCGCGATTCGGGCTATCGTTGCGATCGCGAGGATTTGCGGTTCGACACAGCACGACCACAAGATGTAGAGACCACGCCAAGAGATTCAAATTTATCATTTTTTTCAATATTTTATGATCAACTCACTCCTTCGACTCGCAAACACCAGCATTCTGCCGGAGTAACGACAGGAAAAAAAATGTTGTCTGGTGATAAGTTGCGTGTCATGAGTGCTTTAGTCGCAAGAACACGCAAATTGCGCTCTTTTGCGACGAAAGTTGATCGACCCACCAAGAGGTCATACAGGCGGCATGGACACAAAGACAGAATTCACCGGTACAGGCTCAATCGCGGAATCCATTTCTGCCAACGCTGCGCGTCTGTCAGAGGCCTTGGACCACCATATGCGCAACAGCTTTCAACCCGAAAGCAGAAAAACACTGCGCAAGTTTCATCCAGCCGAAGTGTCGGAGCTGACGGGCATCAGCATGTCCAACCTCAGAACCCGGCATCAGGAAGGTGACTTTCCAGAGGTCGAAACGGACAGCCGCGGCAGGCGGCTCTACTCGGCTGAGGAAATCGACCAAATCCGACATGTTATGGCGCGAACGGGTCGGAATGGTGAGACCTATCTGCCCGGACGGCGGGACGGAGATGCGCTTCAGATCATCTCGATCGTGAATTTCAAAGGTGGTTCAAGCAAGACCACGACCGCCATTCATCTTGCGCAACGATATGCGCTTCGGGGCTACCGTGTCCTGGCCGTGGACATGGACCCACAGGCCAGTCTGACAACGATGTTCGGCTACAGGCCGGAAATTGAATTTGCCGAAAGCGGCACGGTTTATGATGCGCTGAAGTACGAAGATCCGGTTCCGATGAGCCAGATCGTGCGCAAGACCTATTTCCACAATCTCGATCTGGCGCCTGCCGGGTTGCTATTGTCCGAATACGAAACCGAGACTGCCTACGCGCTCCAGCACAAAGTGGACCCCCCCTTTACGCAAAGATTGGCGATCGCGCTGGATGAAATCGAGGCGAACTATGATCTCGTGATCATCGATTGCCCACCACAGCTGGGCTTCACGACGATGACCGCCCTGCTCGCTTCGACCGGCCTTCTGATCACGGTCGTACCGAGCATGCTGGATGTGGCGTCCATGGCGCAATTTCTGGAGATGGCCGGTGAAACGGTCCGCACGCTGGAGGAAGCCACAGGTCCGATAGACTGGGCATTCCTGAAATATCTGATCGCCAGATACGAACCCACCGACGTGCCGCAATCCCAGATGGCTGGGTTTCTCAGGTCCATCCTGCTTGATCAGGTGCTGACCAATCCGATGCTCAAATCCACGGCCATCTCGGATGCCGGCATGACCCAGCAGACGATTTATGAGCTGGAGCCGAGCCAGGTCGTCAAGAAGACGTTGGACAGGATACTGGAAAGCGTGAACGGCGTGGCAGATGAGTTTGAAAAGACGATCCAGACGTCGTGGAAAAGGACTGTTGAGTAATGGCACGCAGAAACCTGTTTCAGCCCCCTCCCCCGCCCGTTTCGGCAGATCCCGGCTCCGCCAAGGAGGAAAAACCGCGGTTCCCCAACACCGGTGCAATGAGCGGCGTCAAATCGACACTCAAAGATCTTTCAAGCAATGCCGTCAGAGAGATTTCGGTCGACCTGATCGAGGAAGATGGGCCAAAGGACAGGCTCTCGTTCTCGGATGCGGATGTCGCGTCTCTGGCCGCAAGCCTGAAGGCGCATGGCCAGCAAGTGCCAATCATGGTGCGCCCGATCACGGACAAACCTGGCCGCTACAAGATCGTTTATGGCCGCCGCCGCCTGCGCGCCCTTCAATCCATCGGCATGCCTGCCAGAGCCCTGGTACGCACCCTTTCGGACGAAGAAGCGATTCTGGCGCAGGGTCAGGAGAACTCGCAAAGGCTGGACCCGAGCTTTATCGAAAAAGCCCTTTTTGCAGCAGAGCTTATCGATGGCGATTACGAGCAAGCCGTTATTCTGGACGCTCTTGCGATCGACAAACCGATGTTGTCCCGGATGACCAAGGTTGCGCGCGTGATACCCGAGGCGGTCATCCAGATGATCGGATCAGCACATGGCATCGGACGGCGCCGTTGGGAGGATCTCGCGGACAAGGTTCGCGACAGCAAGATCGACCTCGTTCGCATCACCTCAGATCTGAAGCTTGGTCAACTGGCCCGTTCGGATGATCGCTTTGCACGGCTAAGCGACGCGGTTTCGAAATCGGGCAAGACACCAGCCGCCGCGAAGAATGCACAACCGCCGCAGGTCATCTCTCATGAAGGCCGCACATTGGCCGAGATCAAGGACACCCCGCGCGCCTTGATGCTGAAGCTGCCGAAGGCGGACACACCGGAATTCACTCAATGGATGCTTGAGAATGCAGAAGCTGAGTTGAAGCGCCTCTATGAGGCATGGAGGTCGGCTCAGAAAGCCGACTGACAAGAAATCGAGCAACGAAACCAGAACAGGAGCACGACCAGCAACCCGAAAAAGAAAGAGCCCCCCAAAGGTCACCCCCGGAGAGCCCAATCTGTTCTTAGCACTCTCAGATTTATCAGCTTCTCCGCAGCAGTCAACAACAACCGATTCGGTTGAATGATGTTTTGCGGCCTTTTCACTGAAAAAATGTGACATCGGGGTTTTTCCCGACCGGTTGTCGTGAAGTTTACATGGCATTTACGCAAGCATCCGCCCCTATCGGTGCGCGGCACGAGAAAGTTTTGTCCGCGGACAATCCCCGCCCGGAGCGGCACATCATCATCGGCACATTGCGCAAGGCCGCGCCGCTGATGGGTCTCAAGGCAACCGTCATAGCGACACTCGATGCCATGATGTCCTGTCTCCCGCCAAAACGGGCCCACGACACTGTCTTTGCGTCGAACGCCACTCTTACGTTCCGCACGAATGGGATTTCTGACCGCACCATCAGACGCCACGCCGCCACACTCCAAGAGCTGGGTCTGCTCGTGCGCAGGGATAGCCCAAATCGAAAACGCTTCACACGGCATAGCAAGGCTGAAGGCACATCGCTGAGGTTCGGCTTCGATCTCTCGCCGCTCTTCGAAAGACTGCATGAGATTGCTCAACTCGCCGCCCAGGCGGAGCAGGAACACGAACAGGCCAGCTACATGCGTGCCAAACTGCGCGCCGCAGCCAACGAAATGCTCCAGGTCAATCCCGGCAATCAGAAGGCAATCGAGATCCTTCGCCTCTTGCGCCGCAAATTGACGGCCGAGGATTACCGGCAGGTCTGGCAGATGTTGGGCAAGGAAGCTGTCGCAGCCGAAGGCCCCGGTGATCAGCTGACCGATGGAACAGAAAAAATGACCACCAACGACGGCCAAAATGTCCGGCACCATCATAAGTCAAATAAAGAACATACTGATATAAGAGAAACTCAGACCTGTGGACACACCCACCAAGAAGACGCGCAAACCGGCCTGACAGTGAAAGAGATCGTAACGGCCTGTCCCGAGGCAGAGCAATTCGCCCTCACGCCCACCAGCTCGATGCGCGACATCATCGCCCAAGGTAAAGCCCTCGCTCCGATGATCGGTATCGATAGAAACAACTATGAAGCGGCGCAGAAAAACCTGGGACCGATCGGGGCAGCCATCACCGTTTGGGCGCTCATGCAATTTCATGGGCGAATCCGCGAAGTCGGGGCGTACTTCCGTTCAATCACGTCTGGCACCAAAAGCCGGGACTTCAATCCCGAGCGTCTCATAAGACGTCTGGCCTTGAGCAACCAGCAGAGTCTGGGCGCTGGTGGTTAGGTCGGAACACACCATGAGCCCACGATATTCATGGAAGCCGGGAAAATTGTCCGCGGACAAACCTGCGGTTTTCAGACACGCCGCGAGATCACGGACGGGCAGGGGGCTCCGATCAGGTCAGCCAGCCTATTTGTGGTCGATGCAGCAGGAGCGGCAAAACGCCCTGCTAGGAACCAAGAACCTTGCAGCTATGTTCAAGCGCGGTGATGAACGTCCGCATCCTCTTGTTGATCCGGCGATTGGAAGCGTGGATCAGGTGAATGCCATACTCTGGGAAATCGCTTTCGGGAAGGATCGCAACCAAGTTTCGCGCGCGCACCGCCTCAGCTGCGATGAAGTCGGGCAGCCGAACAATCCCAAGGCCGTTGATTGCGGCGTCCATCAGAAATGGTCCGCTGTTGGAGTTGAGGGTAGGTTGAAACTCAATCGCATGCATCTTTCCGCGAAACCCAATGTCCCATCTCGCACGGCGTTCCGCGCCATAGTTCAAAAGCGCATGTGCGCATAGTTCGTTCGGACTGTCGGGCGCGCCGTGCATATCGGTGTAAGTCGAACTTGCAAACAGACCCTGGCACGTCGTTCCCAGTCTCATGTTTTCCACCCCCTCCAGCGCGCCAGAGGTGATACGGACCGCAAGGTCGTAGTTCTCGGCATCGAGATCGACGAGCCTGTCGTCGAAGTCCACTGTCAGATTGATTCCGGGGTGGGCCCTTAGAAAAGCGTAAAGCGTTGGCCTCAGGAAGGACATGCCGAATTCCCGCGCGATCGAGACCCGCAGCGGTCCATCCATGCTGACCGGGGCATGCATGAAATCTGCATCCAGATCGTCCGCATCAGCCACCATCGCATGCGCACGTTGATACAGCTCCTGACCGGCTTTGGTGACCTCCCAATTGCGCGGTTGCCGGTCGATCAGGCGCACATCATAGCGGCTCTCCAACTGCCCGAGGCGACGGCTTACCGCGGATTTTGCAATGCCCAGCGTGTCAGCCGCGCGGGCGATCCCGCCCTGATCGACCACGGCAACGAACAATCGGAGGTCTTCGATCTGGCCCATGTTGGTGTTCTCATTTTGTGAACCCTGAGGCCGAATGATTCCGTCTAGTGCTAATAATTGCAACCATTAGTTTGCCAGTTACCGAAACATCAGAGGGGGACAGGACCGCAAGGGTCTGCGGGCGGGCCGCCCATCCCCTGACAAAACCTGAAAGGAGAGGACCGATGCGCGACACCTACACCATTCGCCAAGGCGACATGCCCCAGGAGATGCGTTTTCTGCTGGCGAGCTATCCGCGCAATGCGTGGGATGCGCATCCCGGCTTCAAGGAGAAAACCCGCCACTGGCTGGGCGCGCATCAGATGTTCCGTCGCGTGGCGGAGCGCGTGCGGCTGGATACGGAGGGGCTCTTGAACAAGGATCTGGCCGTTGACGATTATGCCGGTCGGCTCTCCCATCATGGTGGCAATCTGGTCGGGAACCTGCATGGCCACCACGGCTGGGAGGATCGCGTCTATTTCCCCGAGCTGTCGGCCGCGGATCCGCGCTTTGATGCCGGGCTTGAGGTGTTGGAAAAGGACCATGCGGATCTGGACAGCGTGCTGGATGATTTCACGCGTCAGGCCAACCGCGCGATCAAGCTGGCGCATCTGGACGAGGTCCAAGCACGCGAGCAAGCCGCCCGCGTTCACCGCACAAGCGAGGTTATCGAGGCCTTCCTGAAGCGTCACCTGAGTGATGAAGAAGAGCTGGCTGTGCCAATCATCTTGCATTACCGGCTCAGAGGGTGAGAGTGACTGCATGACCGAAGACATCTCGACACAGGAAGATCAGAACAGCATCAGGGAACGCCGCGCACAGGGCGAATTCGTGCGCGGCGTGAGCGGCTTTCGCCATGCGTTCGGCACCCCGGATTTCCCCGCGACGCCGGGCCGCTATCATCTCTTCGTCGCACTCAACTGCCCATGGTGCCATCGCGTGACCCTTGCCCGTGCCGTTCTCGGCCTGCAGGACAGCATCACCATGGATGTCGCTTTTCCGAACCGCACAGGGGATGACGATCCCGCAGGCCCGAACCTGTGGGAATTCGCACCGAAGCGGATCGCATCGCTCACCGGCGCGCCGCTTGCCGAATGCACCGTGGAAACAGGAACGGGCGACGGCCTTCGACTGGTGAAAGAGATCTATCAGCGCGAAGGTTCTGACGAACAATCCGTCCCGGTCCTTTATGACAAGATCGCAGGCCGGATCGTGAATAACGAAAGTGCCGAGATCGTCCGGATGCTGGATGCCCAGGCAGAGGCCCTTGGCGGATCGGCAGACCGTCCGCGCCTCTTGCCCGACGATCCCGAACAGCAGGAGGTCATCGCGGCCCTCAATGAACGCATCTACGTGACGATCAACAACGGCGCCTACAAGGCCGGGTTTTCGTCTGACCAAGCCGTCTATGCGCAAGCCTTCACAGCCTATTTCGAAACCCTGTCCTATCTCGAAGACCTACTCTCGGACGGCCGCGCCTTCTTGATTGGGAACCGCTTTACCGAGGCCGATCTGCGGCTCTTTCCCACCCTCTATCGGCACGATCCGGTCTATTATCTGCGCATGAAATTGAACGGCGCGCATATTCTCGATTATCCAAATCTGTGGCGTTGGCTTTGTCGGGTATACGCGCTGGATGGCGTCGCTGACGCGGGGTCCCTGATCCACTGCCGCCAGGGCTATTTTGGCAGGTCATGGAACGGCGTGGTGCCCTTGGGACCAACCGTGCCGATGACCTATCCAGAGGCGTACCGTCATCCGGAATTGGCGCGGTAGGTTGGCAATGCCCTGCCGCCGCGCGTCACGCAGCGGACAATGATCTCACCCAGAATCGCGCGCCCTCCGGCGTTCCTCAACGTCCGCCAAAGAGGGCTTTGTGCGCGTGCTGCGTCAGTCTTCGAAGACCGCCATGCTAAGCCATTCGGCGATGAGGGCAGGGGTCTCTTCGCCTTCGATCTCGATGCTCAGCAGGTTTTCCCGCAACAGCTGGGTGGCGCTTTTGGCAGTGACCTTTTGCAGCGTGAACCGCCCGCGCAGGCGCGATCCGGCGACAACCGGCTTGAGAAACCGCAGCTTGTTCATGCCATAGTTGATGCCCATGACCTGCCCCGGCATCAGGCTGAAGCAGTCATAGGCAAAGCGGCTGGCAAGCGACAGCGTCAGGAAGCCATGGGCGATGGTGCCGCCGAAAGGTGTTTCGCGCGCCGCCCGTTCGGGATCGACGTGGATCCATTGCTCGTCATGGGTCGTCTTGGCGAAGTCGTCGATCATCTTCTGATCGACGGTGATCCAGTTCGATACACCGACTTCGGTACCGACGAGTTTCTCGCTTGTTGCGAGGGCGTTTTGCAGTGCAGACATGTTCGGCTCCTCAGGAAGGGTCGGCGGACACGCGCACCATGCGCTTGCCCTTGTTGTCACCGGCCAGCAGGCCAATCAGCGCGTGCGGCGCGTTTTCCAGCCCTTCGACCACGTCTTCGGTGACCTTCAGCTGACCACGTTCGATCATGCCCTGCAAGGCGCGGATCGCCTTGGGGTCTTCGGCGACAAAATCGGTCACGATGAATCCTTCCATCCGCAGACGCTTGACCACGATCGCGCCGGGCAGGTTGCGCGGACCGGTGGGTGCTGTGCTTTCGTACTGGCTGATCGCGCCGCAACAGACCACGCGGCCCTTTTCGTTCATGAGGTTCAGCGCGGTTTCCAGGATCTCGCCACCGACGTTGTCGAAATAGATGTCCACGCCGTTGGGGCAGGCGGCCCGGATCGCCTTGAACAGACCCTCGGCGCGGTAGTCTATGCAGGCGTCAAAGCCGAATTGCTCCATCACCCAATCGCATTTTTCCTGCCCCCCTGCGATGCCGACAACCCGGCAACCCAGCGATTTCGCGATCTGGCCCACGTAGCCGCCCACGGACCCTGCCGCGGCCGAGACCAGAACCGTCTCGCCCGGTTCGGGGCGGCCGATGGACATCAGGCCGTGATAGGCCGTCTTGCCCGCAACGCCGTAGACCGACATCAGATGCGACAGCTGCGGCACGGGCGGCATCTTCGTCACCTTGTGGGCAGGGGCGGTGACATGGTCGGACCATGTCGCCTCGGCGGCGACGATATCGCCCTTGGCGAGTTTCGGCGAATTGCTGTCGACCACTTCGCAGATGGCATAGGTGGGCATCGCATCGCCCGCCTTGACCGCGTCGCGATAGGTCGCCCCCTGCATCCACGACCGGTTGGCCGCATCAATCGACATCAGGATGACCCGCAGCAACACTTCGCCCGCGCCGGGCACCGGCATTTCCGTTTCCGTCATCCTGAAATTCTCGGGCGTCAATTGCCCTTTTGGCAGTTCGGCAACGACGATCTGGCGGTTTGTCATGATGTGGTCCTTGGCTTAAGGTTGGTTTGAATATGAATGAGGTATGGCATGAGCAACGAGGCACGACAGCACCGGTTTACACCCCCGAAAGGGGCCGCTGACCTGCTGTTGATACGGCACGGAGAAACCCAGGCCGCAACGCGCGGACAGCGGTTTCCCATGGTGGACGGGCAGGGCGATCCGGCGCTGCGTCCCGAAGGGCAGGCGCAGGCCGAGGCCGTCGCCGCGCGTCTGAAATCCCATGCGATCGACGTGATCTATGTCACCACCATGCAGCGGACGCATCAGACGGCCGCGCCGCTGGCGTCTGCGCTGGGGCTGACCCCGATTGTCGAACCTGACCTGCGCGAGGTGCATCTGGGCGACTGGGACGGCGGTGAATACCGGTTCCGGGCGGCGGCCAACGATCCGGCCTTCGTGCGGGCCCGTGCCAGTGGCGAATGGGGCGAAATCCCCGGCGCCGAGACGACGGCGCAACTGCACGCGCGGGTTGCGCGCGGGCTGCGCCGCATCGCCGCCGCACACCCTGACCAGCTGGTCGCGGTGGTGGTGCATGGCGGTGTCGTGGGTGCCGCGCTGGCGGTGGCCAGCGGCGCGCAGCCCTTTGCGTTCAACGGCGCGGCCAACGGCTCGATCAGCCGCATTGTCATCCACGGCGACAAGATGATCGTGCAGGGCTTCAACGACTGCGCGCATCTCTGACGCCCAGCCGTCCCGTGCCGTTTCACATGGCCCGCCGACCCGCATGCCGGACCTAATCGACGTCCAGAACGACTTTGCCCAGCACCTTGCGGTCCTGCATCAGGTTGAGCGCATCCGCCGCCTGTTCAAGCGGGAAGCGGCCCGAGATGCGCGGCTTGATCTTGCCCTCGGCATACATCCGGAACAGGTCGGCCATGTTCTCGGC
>JBFFQZ010000025.1:0-16891 GCA_041573235.1 Sulfitobacter sp.
AAAGTGAAGTTGATTTCCGCCAGATCGCCCAGGGTGACCACACGGTCGCCATTGGTTTTCACAGGCAGGTCGTAGACGTCGCGCGGCTCGTCAAAGCTCGACGGGATCTTGACCGAAAAACTGCCTGTGGCGCTCTCGACTTCGCCGGCCGCAATCAGCTGGTTGTTGTTCTGGACGGTCGTGATCAACTCGCTGGCGGTGACGTTATAGGCCTCCAGCTTCAGCGGATCGATCAGCACTTCTAGCATCTCGTCACGGCTGCCGGCGATGGCTGCCTCCAGCACCGCGTCGAGCCCCTCAAGGTCGTCCTGCAACTGCTTGGCATAGCGCGCCATGGTGCGTTCGGGCACCGGGCCGGTGAGGTTCACGATGATGATGGGAAATTCGGAGAAATTGATCTCGTTGATGGAATAGCTTTCGGAGCCTTCCGGGAAATTCGCCTCGGCGGTGCCCATGGCGTCGCGCACGTCGGCGATGATCTTGGTCTTGTCCCAGCCAAATTCGAATTCCAGCGCGAGGCCCGCGTAATTTTCCGCCGCGGTGCCGGTCATCTTCTTCAGCCCGTCCAGATCGCCCAATTCGTTTTCCATGGGCTTGAGCAGCAAAGTCTCTGAATCCGCCGCGGAAATGCCGGGAAACGGGACCGACACGAACAGCGCGGGAACCTCGATGTCGGGCTCGCCTTCCTTGGGAAGCGTGGTGTAGGCATAGCCGCCAACCACCAGGCTGAGCAGGATGAAGGCCAGCACCATCCGCGCCCGCGCGGCGGCCCAGTCGACGATGCCGGTCATTGCGACACCTCGCGCAGGGTCGGCGCAACCTTGACGCCCTTGATCACATATTCCTGCCCCACGACGATGACCCGCGCGACCTGTGGCAGGCCGGTCACCCAGGCCCCCTGCGCGGTGTCGCGCACGGGTGTCACGGGTACGAAATCGACGATGTCGGCTTCATCGACCGTCCGCACGCCGAGCGTGCCCTCGTCGTTGAGCGTCATGGCGCTTTGCGGGATCAGATGCGCGTCAGCGCCATCCGAAGCAATCAGGATCTCGGCGGTCTGACCGTCGCGGATCTTTAGCTCGGGGTTCGGCACACCGATTTCCACCATGAACGTGCGCGTTTGCGGATCGGCAGAGCGCGACAGGAAGGTCACACGCCCGCGCACGGTGTCGCCGCCGGCCGCCAGCTGTGCCTGCGCCATGGCGCCCACATGCACGCGGTTCACTTCGGTCTCCGGGACGAAGCCCACCAGTTTGACGGGGTTCAGCTGGATGATCGTACCGCACAGCGCGCCAGGTTGCAGCAGGCTGCCCAACTCTGCCGTGTCACTTTCCAGCAGACCGCTGAAGGGCGCGCGGATCACCAGCCGCTCCAGCTCTGCTTCGGCAACGGCGACAGACGCCTGCGCCGCTTCGATACCCGAGCGCGCAGCGCGCAGGCCCGATTGCGCCGAGCTCACCGCCGCCTGCGCTGAGGCCACGGCCGCGTCCGAGCTTGCCAGTCGCGTGTTCGAGGCAAAACCGTCCTTGTTGAGCTGCTTGGAGGCATTCTGGTTGATCAGGGCTTCTTCCAACCGCGCCTTTGCCTCTTCTACGCGCGCCTCGGATTCGGGGACCCGCGATTGCGCCTCGGCCAGCTGCGCACGGCTCTTTGCAAGCGCGGCGCCGCGGGTGCCCTCGTCGAGACGGCACATGACCTGGTTTTCTTCGATCTGTGCACCCTTGCGCAGGGGCTCCGATATCACCACGGCCGAGGTTTCGGCACGCACATTGACCTGCCGGGCCGCCGCCGTCTGGCCCCGCAGCACGACCGCGCTGTCGATGTTGCGGGCGCGGACCTCCTGAACGACCACCTTGACGAGCGCCCTGTCGGCAGCGGTGTCGTCGGCATCATCCTCGTATGACCCGGCGTCGGGTTCAGTCTGAGCCGCCGCCGCGGGATCAGAGCCGAAAAAGGCCAGCAGCGCGGGGCGCTCCATGATGGCCAGGTACATCAAACCGGCCATGGCAATCGCGGCGAGAAGGGAAAAGATACGCATGTAAAAGCCTCATGTGGTGCCTGACGCCTGACTGGTCTTTTCACGGTGGGGCGGCGGCGAAATTATTCTGGGATGGTATGTAGTACACTGCAACTGAACTGACCAGTTCAGAAAGCAACTATTTTATCCTGCCGGGAAGGGCCCGCCCGCAGATTGAACGGCTTCGGGGCGGTCAGGGACTTGGCTTGCCCCGGCCACTTCGATAAGACAGCGCAAAAGCACGTATACCGGGGGCGAAGAGCACGATGAGCGATACCGACGGGTTTATTGACGAGGTCAATGAAGAGCTGCGCCGCGACCGCCTTGCGGCGTCGATGAAGCGCTATGGCTGGATCGCGGTTCTGGCGGTGCTCGTGATCGTGGGGGGGGCCGCGTTTTCGGAATATCGCAAGGCCAAGGTCCGTGCCCAAGCCGAGGCGCTGGGGGATGCGATCCTGGCCGCGCTCGAGAGCGATGACGCCGCCGCGCGCGCCGCAGAACTGGCGGCTGTTGACGCAGAGAACCCGCAGACGCGCGCGATCGTGGCACTGCTGACCGCGTCCCAGCAGATCGAAGCCGAGGATCGGGCCGCCGCGATTGAGAACCTGAACACCGTTGCGGTGAATGGTGACATCCCCGAAATCTATCGCCAGCTTGCCCAGTTCAAGGCGTTGACGCTGCAATCGGACAGCATGCCTGCCCCGGAGCGGCTGCAAGGCTTCGAGGCGCTGGCCCGGTCGGGCGGCACCCTGCGCCTGCTGGCCGAAGAGCAGATCGCGCTGATTGCCATCGAGCAGGGCGACACCGAGGCGGCGATCCGCGGATACCAGGCGCTGCTGAGCGATGCGCAGGTGACACCGGACTTGCAACAACGCGCATTGCAGGTGATTGTGGCACTGGGCGGGGAGCCTGATCTGGATGGCAACCCGGCCTTGGGCGGTGCGCGGACGCCGACCGATGACAGCAACGGATAAGGATGCGAGGCCCGCGCGACCGGCGCCGGGCGATCCGCAGACCAGAGTGAGCAGGCGATGACAGATTTCAGCTTTCCTTTCCGCCGCGCGGGTTTGTTCGGCCTGACCGCTGCGATGTCGCTGCTGGCCGCCTGTTCGGAGCCCGATGTCATCCTGCCCGGCCCGCGCGAGGACATCCGGTCGGTCCTTCAGAACCCCGGATTTGACGACGCGTCAGCCCAATTCGTCGAAAATCAGTCCCGCGCCATCGCGCTGCCTGCGGCGGTGAACAACGCCGCCTGGACCCATACCATAGGCAGTCCGGGCACCCGTGTGGCGCATCCTGCACTGGGTGCGACGCTTGGCTTGGCATGGAGCGCCGACATCGGCGATGGCGACAGCCGCAAACACCGCATCACGGCGGATCCTGTCGTCTCCGAGGGCCGCGTCTTTACGCTGGATGCACAGTCGATCGTGACCGCCACGTCCACCGGCGGCGCGACGCTCTGGCAGGTCGATCTGCGCCCGGCGCGGGACAAGGCGGGGGATGCCACGGGGGGCGGGCTGGTTGTTGCGGGTGATACGGTCTTTGTCTCGATCGGGTTCGGCGTTCTGGCGGCTTTGGATGTGACAAGCGGAGCGGTGCGCTGGACACAGCAGCTTGACGCGTCGGGCTCGGGCACACCAACCGTTTATGGCGATCTGGTCTATGTCACTGCGGGCGACGATACCGGTTGGGCGGTGAACCGCACCGATGGGACGGTCGAATGGCAGATCGGCGCGTCTGCTGACACGAACAATGTTCTGGGGGCTCCGGCACCTGCGGTGACCGACGATCTGGCGATCTTTGCCTTCGGCTCGGGCGAGGTGCAGGCGGTGTTTCGGCGCGGTGGCCTGAACCGCTGGGACGCATCCGTGCTGGGCAAACGGCCGGGCCGCGCGCTGAGCAATGTGTCCGACGTGACAGCGGCGCCTGTTGTTTCGGGCGATACGGTCTATGTCGGCAACCAGTCGGGGCGCATTGCGGCGCTCGCGCTGGAGTCCGGCCGCCGCATCTGGATCGCACGGGACGGTGCCATCGGTCCGGTCTGGCCTGCAGGTGGCAGCGTTTTCGCGTTGACCGACCTTAATGAACTGGTCCGTCTAGATGCCGCCGACGGGACGCGGATCTGGGGTGTCGAGCTGCCCAATTTCGTCAAGCGCAAGCCGAAGCGCCAAGGTCGGGTGGTCGCGCATCACGGTCCGATCGTCGCGGGCGGGCGTGTGATCATCGCTTCGGGCGACGGGCAGCTGCGCAGCTATGACCCGACGGATGGCGCGCCCCTTGCCACGGTCGACATTCCCGGTGGCGCGACCTCAGCGCCGGTGGTCGCGGGAGGCACGCTTTATGTCGTCAACACGAACGGCCAATTGCTTGCCTATCGCTGAGGGGCTTTCCTAGGCCGCAGCTTTCAGGTATGGGCCGGGTCTGACGTCATCGGAGCCAATTGAAATGTCCTTCACCCTCGCCATCGTGGGCCGCCCCAATGTGGGCAAATCCACGCTGTTCAACCGCCTTGTGGGCAAGCGCCTGGCGCTGGTCGATGACCAGCCTGGTGTGACGCGTGACCTGCGCGAAGGCGCGGCGCGTCTGGCCGATCTGCGGTTTACCGTGATCGACACGGCGGGTCTGGAAGAGGTCACCGACGACAGCCTGCAGGGGCGCATGCGGCGGCTGACCGAACGGGCAGTGGACATGGCGGACATCTGCCTTTTCATGATCGACGCGCGGGTTGGGGTGACGCCCTCGGATCTGGTCTTTGCCGACATCCTGCGCAAACGCTCGGCCCATGTGATTCTGGCGGCCAACAAGGGCGAAGGCTCGGCCGCCGATGCTGGCGTGATCGAGGCGTATTCGCTCGGGCTGGGAGAGCCGATCCGGCTGTCGGCGGAACACGGTGAGGGGTTGAACGATCTTTACAGCCAGCTGATGCCGCTTGCCGATGCCTTTGCCGAGCGCGCCAGCGAAGACGCGCCCGAGATCGACGTCGATCTCAGCGAGGAAGAGGCCGAAGTTACGGGCGAGGTACGAAAGCCGACCCGCGCACGGCCCTTGCAGGTGGCGGTCGTCGGGCGGCCCAATGCGGGTAAATCCACGCTGATCAACCAGATCCTCAAGGAAGACAGGCTGCTGACCGGTCCCGAGGCCGGGATCACGCGCGACGCAATCTCGCTGACCACGGAATGGGAGGGCCCGGACGGGTCGGTCGTGCCCATGCGTATCTTTGACACCGCAGGCATGCGCAAGAAGGCCAAGGTGCAGGAAAAGCTGGAGAAACTCAGCGTCAGCGACGGGTTGCGCGCGGTGAAGTTCGCCGAGGTCGTCGTGGTGCTGCTGGACGCGGAAATTCCGTTCGAGCAGCAGGACCTGCGCATCGCGGATCTGGCTGAACGCGAGGGACGCGCGGTTGTGATCGCGGTGAACAAATGGGACATTGAGGAAGACCGCCAGGTCAAGCTGAAGGCGCTCAAGGAAAGCTTTGAGCGGTTGCTGCCGCAATTGCGGGGCGCGCCGCTGATCACGGTTTCGGCCAAGACGGGCAGGGGGCTGGACCGGCTCCACGCGGCGATCATGCGCGCCTATGACGTGTGGAATCGCCGGGTGACGACGGCGCAGCTGAACCGCTGGCTGTCTGGCATGGTCGAGGCGCATCCGCCCCCCGCACCGCAAGGCAAACGCATCAAGCTGCGCTATATGACGCAGGCCAAGACCCGCCCGCCAGGGTTCGTTGTGATGTGCAGCCACCCCGATAAGGTGCCGGACAGCTATAGCCGCTACCTGGTAAATGCGTTGCGGATCGATTTCGACATGCCCGGCACGCCCATCCGGCTCTGGATGCGTGGGCAGTCGGATGCGAACCCGTTCAAGGGCCGCAAGAAGGCGGCACCCTCGAAGCTGCGCAAACACACCGACGGACGGCGCAAGGACTGAGGCGGGTATCGAATTTTTTCAAAAAATTCGGTTCGGAATTTTCAAAAAATTCCGTTCCCTTCAGCGGGAGGTCCGCCAGGCCTTGAAGGTCGGCACAAACATCGCGGCAGAGCCCCCGGCGGCAAGCGCCGCGACGTTGATGTCGCGGCCAAGGTTCTCGATCACGATGGCCACGAGCGCCCAGATGACCGCAAGCCCGTAGCTGGGCGCGCGCTGCAGCTGGCTTTGAACGGCCGAGGCGATCACCAGCGCCAGAAAGATCGCCGCCATTGCGGCAATGCCCTGCTCTGCAAAACCGTAGCCGGCCGCGATCAGGCCCAGTGACACACAGGACGCGGCGCTGAGCCACCCGGCGTAAAGCCCGACAGGCAGCGCGCCATACCACCGGTCCGCGACCGGGCTGCGAAACAGCGCCACCAACGCGCAGGCCAACATGATCCAGATCAGCACGCTGGCCCAGATCGGGCTGACCACCGCCACGCCAAGCCAGATGGTGCCAACTGCCAGAGAGGGCACCAGCGCGACCCGCATCGCGTGCCAATCGGGATCTTGCCGCCTCCGCAATGCACCATAGGCCATTCCGATGATCAGCCAGGCATAGATCACCCCCCAGATTGCAAAGGCATAGCCAGCGGGCTGTACGGGAGGATTGTCCTGGGGCATTGGGAATCGGTCCGGATCAAACCCCGCGAAATCCGTTACAAGAAGCGGCGAAACGGCAAACAGCACCGCAAAAATCAAGGCAATTAGCGAGAGTGTGGGGCGTGACATCGGATGCTTTCTGGTCAAAAATAACAGGCGCGGCGTCGCCTCTGCCCGCTGGAAATTAACCCAAAAAGGATTTTTGCCAATGGGACAGATCGCGATTTTCTGCGATGGAACCTGGAATAATGCCAGTATCAAGCAGCCCACGCATGTTCACCGGATGGCCAGGACCGCCGGTGCCGCCCTTGGGCCCAAGGCGAAATATTTCGCCGGTGTGGGAACGGGCAGGCGGCAGGTCAGCCGATTGGGAAAGCTGATCAACCGGATCGGCGGGGGCGCTTTCGGCTGGGGGCTGAACGGAAATATCACCGAATGCTACGCGTGGCTGTGCCGGAACTATGTTCCGGGCGATAAGATCTACCTGTTCGGATTTTCGCGTGGTGCCTACACCGCGCGGTCTCTGGCGGGGATGATCCGCAAATGCGGGGTCATGGATGACGTCACGGATGAGACACTGGCCCGTGCCGTCGCGCTCTATCGCAAGCCGGGTGCCGCGAACCATCCCGACGCGCTGCACATCCTGGAGGAACGGCGCGTGCTTTCGCCGCGCTTTGCGACCTCGGCGGCGGATCTCGACTGGCGGGCGGTCACGCCGCAGAACGGCGGGCGCGACAGCTCGATCAGGATCAATATCACTTACCTCGGCGTCTGGGATACCGTGGGCGCGCTTGGCGTACCGACACCGCTTTTCGGGCCGCTGGCCCGGCTGCTGAACAGCAGGTACACCTTCCACGACACCGACCTCAGCAGCATGGTGAAATCCGCGCGTCACGCGGTAGCGCTGGACGAACGGCGGACCTTCTACAAGCCCGCGCTGTGGGACAATCTGGAACAATCGCGCAAGGGAAAGGGGCTCAACCGGGGCGACCGCAGCCCGCAGCGGCCCTATCAGCAGGTCTGGTTCACCGGCACCCATGCCATTGTCGGCGGGTCGTCACGCGCCCGTCCGCTTGCCGCGGCGCCGCTGGAGTGGGTGGCGCAGGGGGCGATCGACGCAGGTCTGGGGATGCCGCTCCAGGGTCTGTCTGATGTCCCGTCCGATCCGCTTGCCAACAGTCAGGAACTGACGCTGCCGCCGCTGTTCTACCAGGTGGCAAAGCCGCTCGCCAGATGGCGCAAGGGGCCGGGGCATCCGATCGACCTGCACGCCAGCGCGGACCTGCGGGTCAGGAAGCGTCACGATTATCGCCCAAGGTCGCTTCGCGCGCTTTTTCCAGACCTGTTCGGCAATCTGCCGCTGGTGCCATAGCGCCCCCGGTTCAGACCGGGTGCCGACTGCTCGGGCCTCCTGACCCGAGCCTGCGTCGCGCGCTATACCAGCACGCCGTCCGCGTTCAATGTCGTCTTGCCGCCCAGGTACGGGGCAAGCGGCGCGGGCAGGGTGACTGACCCGTCCTCCTGCTGCCCGTTTTCAAGCACCGCGATCAGGCAGCGCCCTACGGCAAGGCCTGACCCGTTGAGCGTGTGCACGAACTGTGGCTTGCCGCCCTCGGTCGGGCGGAACCGCGCGTTCATCCGGCGCGCCTGAAAATCGCCCGTGGTCGAGACCGACGAGATCTCGCGATAGGCGTTCTGACCGGGCAGCCACGCTTCGATGTCATAGGTGCGCCGGGCGCCGAACCCCATGTCGCCGGTGCACAGAATCACCGTCCGATAGGGAATGCCTAGCTTTTCCAGGATTCCTTCCGCACAGCCGAGCATGCGCTTCTGCTCGGCATCGGATTCCTCCGGCAGGGTGATCGACACCATTTCGACCTTTTCGAACTGGTGCTGGCGCAGCATGCCCGAGGTGTCGCGCCCCGCGCTGCCGGCCTCTGAGCGGAAGCATAGCGTATGCGCGGTAAAGCGGCGCGGCAGGCGGCTCTGCTCGATCACCTCGTCCGCCGCGATATAGGTCAGCGGCACTTCGGAGGTCGGCACCAGCCACATGCCTTCCTCGGTGCGGTAGCTGTCTTCGCCGAACTTGGGCAGCTTGTCGGTGCCGTACATCGCCTCGTCCTTGACCAGCACCGGCGGATTGACCTCTTTCAGGCCGTTTTCGTCCACATGAGTGTCGAGCATGAACTGCGCCAGGGCGCGGTGGATCCGTGCGACACCGCCCGACAGGATCGCGAACCGGCTGCCCGATATCTTGGCCGCAGTTTCGAAATCCATCGACGCGGCGACGCCCTCGATGTCGTAATGCTCGCGCGGTGCAAAGTCGAAGCGGGGCTGCTCGCCCCAGCGTTTGACCTCCACGTTGTGGGCCTCATCCGCGCCTTCGGGAACGTCATCGGCGGGGATGTTGGGCAAACGGGCCAGCATGTCGGTCAGGCGGGCGTCCAGCTCTTTCGCTTCGGCCTGCATCGCGGCGACTTCGGCTTTCTTGTCCGCGACCAATGCGCGCAGACGCTCGAATTCGGCGTCGTCGCCCTTGGCCTTGGCGGCGCCTACCTGTTTCGAAGCGGCGTTCTGTTCGGCCTGCGCGCCCTCGGCCTGCTGGATCTTGGCGCGGCGCGCGGCGTCCAGGGCAAGAACCTCGGAGGACACCGGCGCATCCCCGCGCCGCGCAAGAGCGGCATCGAAGGCATCGGGGTTTTCGCGAATGGCACGGATATCATGCATGATCTCACTCCTTGGCTTTGTCCTGTCTTTGGCGCGTTATGGCGCATCTTGCAAGACGCGGGTAGCGTCGTTTTCAATCCCGGGCAGGGCCGGACACGCCCGGTTCCGGACCCGGAGCCACCAGCGTAACGGCGCATTTTGCCACGCCGTCCGCGCCCTCTGCGGCGCCTGCACGGCATGCCGCATCTGTTCTGGGGCGGCTGCCGGGGCCTGCCTGGGCAGGCAGATGCAGATCCGCACGCGACGGCACCGTGTTGCAGACACGGGCGCGGCCCCCGAAAATCAGCGCCCCGGAGGGCGCAAAGCCCCTATTTCACGCCATTTCAGGGGCTGTTCCGAGACGCGGCGTTATCCGCGCGGGAAAAGCATTCCGCGCCTTGCAAACCATGACCCCCACGCATAGGTTCTGCCAAACTTTGACAGTCGGCATTCCGTGCCGCCCAGCCGTAAAAAAGGACCTTTCCATGTCAGGCATCGAGCAGTTTATCCCGCTGATTCTCATCTTCGGGATCATGTATTTCCTCCTGATCCGTCCACAGCAGAAAAAGCTGAAGGATCATCAGGCGATGGTTGCGGGGCTGCGCCGCGGCGATCAGGTCGTCACCCAGGGCGGCATCGTCGGCAAGGTCATGAAGGTCAAGGACGATGGCGAGCTTGAGGTCGAGATTGCCGAAGGCATCAAGGTCCGCGTGATCCAGAGCACGATCGCCACGGTGGTCAGCAAGACCGAACCGGCCAAGTAACCCCTGACCGATACGTAACTCCTGACAGACCTGAACAAGAGGCGGGCGATATGCTCCAGATTGCTCTTTGGAAACGCATCGCCATCTGGATGACCTGTGCGGTCGGCATCCTGTTGGCGTTGCCGAACGCATTCTATGGCCCCGTCGAGGGGCATAACGACGCGGTCAAGGAAATCGAGCTGTCGGGCAGCACACCCGAACTGGAAGCGCAGCGCGCGCTCTGGCCCGAGTTCCTGCCCAGCGGACTGGTGAACCTTGGGCTCGACCTGCGGGGCGGCGCGCATCTGCTGGCCGAGGTACGTGTCGATGACGTCTATGCCGCGCGCATGGAGGCCACCTGGCCCGAGGTGCGTGACGCGCTGCGTGGCCTGACGCCCGTGCGCAGGCAGGAGGCGCCCGCCGGTCAGCTGCGCGTGCGTCTGAATGAACCCGAAAAGACCGAGGCGGCGCTTGAGATCGTGCGCGGCCTTGCGCGCCCCGTGCAATCGCTCAGCGGGATCCCGTCAAACGACATAGAAGTATCGGGTGCGGATGGTGTCCTGACCCTCCAGCTGACCGAGACGGAGAAATCTGCGACAGACGAGCGCACGATGCAGCAGTCGCTTGAGATCATCCGCCGTCGCATCGACGAGGTCGGCACCCGCGAACCCACGATCCAGCGTCAGGGCGTGGACCGGATCCTGATCCAGGTGCCGGGCATCGGATCGGCGGCCGAATTGAAAGAGATCATCGGCACCACGGCGCAGCTGACGTTCAACCCGGTCGTGCGTTTTGGCGGCGATGCCGACAGCAATCCCGGCATCGGCAACAAGGTGGTGCCGTCGCTGGACGAACCCGGCGTCTTCTATACCATCGAAGCGGCGCCAGTGGTTACCGGTGAGCAATTGGTCGATGCGCAGCCCGCCTTTGACCAGAACGGTGGCCCGGCGGTCAATTTCCGCTTCAACACGGCCGGCGCCCGCAAGTTCGGCGACTACACCGCCGAGAACATCGGCGCGCCCTTTGCCATCGTTCTCGACGACGAGGTCGTCAGCGCCCCCACCATCCAAAGCCACATTCCCGGCGGCTCGGGCATCATCAGCGGCAATTTCACGGTCGAGGAATCGACCCGGCTTGCGGTGCTTTTGCGGGCAGGCGCGCTTCCTGCCGAGCTTGATTTCCTCGAAGAGCGGACCGTCGGCCCCGAACTGGGCCAGGACAGCATCGACGCGGGCAAGGTGGCGACGGTCGTGGCCTTTGTCGCGGTGCTGTTTTTCATGTTCGCCAGCTACGGGCTTTTCGGGATTTTCGCCAATATCGCGCTGATCATCAACGTGGCCCTGTTGTTCGGCGTGCTCAGCCTGATCGGCGCCACGCTGACCCTGCCGGGGATCGCGGGCATCGTGCTGACAGTGGGCATGGCGGTGGACGCCAACGTGCTGATCTTCGAACGGATCCGCGAAGAGTTGCAGACCGCCAAGGGTCCCGCGCGCGCCATCGCGCTTGGCTATGAAAAAGCGCTGAGCGCCATTCTGGACGCCAACATCACCACCTTCATCACGGCGGTGATCTTTTTTGCCATGGGCTCGGGCCCGGTGCGCGGCTTTGCCATCACGCTGGGCCTTGGCATCATCACGTCGGTCTTTACGGCGATCTTTGTCACCCGGTTGATTGTGGTGATCTGGTTCGAACGCCGCCGTCCCAAAACGATTGAGATCTGATATGCGCCTGAAACTGGTCAAACAAAACACCAACTTCGATTTCTTCAACCGCTGGAAGACGTGGTTGGGTATTTCGGCGCTGATGATGGTGATCGCCATGGGATCCTTCCTGTTGCAGGGGCTGAATTTCGGCATCGATTTTCGCGGCGGCACAACGATCCGCACAGAATCGCCGCTGGCCGTCGACGTTGCCGCCTATCGCGACGCGATCGCGCCGCTGGGTCTGGGCGATGTGTCCATCACCGAGGTGTTCGACCCCCAGTTCCGTGACGATCAGAACGTCGCGATGATCCGCATTCAGGCGCAAGACGATCAGGAGGCCGTGACCACCGATGTGATCGAGGCCGTCGAGGCCGCGATGAAGCAGGTGCGTCCGGACATAAAGTTCATTTCGGTTGAATCCGTGGGGCCCAAAGTGTCGGGCGAATTGATCAATACCGCGATCATCGCGGTACTTTTGGCGATCGGCGCGGTTCTGGTCTATATCTGGTTGCGGTTCGAGTGGCAGTTCGCCGCCGGTGCGGTGCTGGCGCTGGTGCATGACGTGGTGCTGACCATCGGCGTGTTTTCCGAGCTTCAGATCCGTTTTGACCTTGCCATCATAGCGGCGCTGCTGACCATCGTGGGCTATTCGCTGAACGATACGGTGGTCGTGTTCGACCGGGTGCGCGAGAACCTGCGCAAGTACAAGAAACGCCCTCTCAAGGAGGTGCTGAACATCTCGATCAACGAGACTCTCAGCCGGACGTTCATGACCTCGGTCACGACGCTCCTGGCGCTGATCGCGCTGTTCGTGCTGGGGGGCGATGTGATCCGCGGTTTCGTCTTTGCGATGATCTGGGGCGTGATCGTCGGGACCTATTCGTCGATCTTCGTGGCCACGGCGGCGCTGCTTTATTTCGGCGTGAAGCGGGACTGGTCCAAGCCTGACGCCAACCAGGGCAACCAATTCGCCAACATAGATGCCTGAGCTGATCGGATCGGCCCTCGCAACTGACGGGCTGATCTGGCTGGTTCTTGCAGTCGTCATCGCGGGGCTGGTGCGGGGCTTTGCGGGCTTCGGTTCGGCGATGATCATCATGCCCGTGGCCAGCGCCGTGCTGCAGCCGGTGGAGGCGGTGATCTTCCTCGTCGCGGCCGAGCTGATCGGGCCGCTGCCGAATTTCCCCGCCGCCTGGCGCGAGGGCAAGCCGCGCGAGGTGGGGCGGCTGGTGCTGGGGGCGCTTCTGGCGCTGCCTGTCGGGATATGGGCGCTCAGCACAATGGAGCAGGAGATCTTTGGCTGGATCGTGTCACTGGTCGTGATCGTGCTGCTGGCGCTGATCATGTCGGGCTGGCGGATGAAGGGCACGCTGAGCGCCCGGTTGACTGTGATGACCGGGGCGGTAGGTGGTTTCATGACCGGTTTTGCGGGCATATCGGGGCCACCGGTGATTATGCTCTACATGGCCAGCAGGCTGCCGATCGCGGTCATCCGGGCGAATTTTCTGCTGTACCTCGTGGCGCTGGATATGCTGCTGTTCGCGTTACTGTGGGGCATCGGGATGATGAACTGGTCGGTGGCGTTCCTGGGGTTGCTCGTGGGCATCCCGAACCTTGCCGCGAACATCGTCGGTGCCCGCGCGTTCGACCCGAGCGCCGAGCGGTTTTTTCGCCGGGTGGCCTATATCGTCATCGCGGTATCGGCTATCATCGGCCTGCCGCTGTGGAAAGGATGACCCATGCGCCTCAATGAGATCGTTTTCAATGACGCCAAGCCTGTCGAGGGCTATGGCCCCGGTTTCTTTCGCATCGGCGGACAGGTTTTCGAGGGGGCGGTGATCACGGCGGCGTCGGGCACGCGGATCTGGGCCGGGTTCGATGACCCTGCGCCGCTGCTGGCGCTGGCCGGGCAGAACGATGTGATCTTCATCGGCACCGGCGCCGAGATCGCGCATCTGCCGACAAGTTTGCGCACGCAGCTCGAAGAAGCGGGCGTCGGGGTCGAGGCGATGGCGTCTCCGGCGGCGGCGCGGACCTACAATATCCTGCTCAGCGAGGGCCGCCGCGTCGCGCTCGCTATGCTGCCGCTCTGATCCATGACCCTGTCCCTTGCAGAAGTCGCCGTCGCGCGCGGCGGTGTTCCGGTGCTGAGCGGCGTATCCTTCACGGTGGTGCCCGGTCAGGCGCTGGTGTTGCGCGGCCCCAATGGCGCGGGCAAGACGACGCTGCTGCGCGCGATTGCCGGGTTGCAGCCGGTGTTGTCGGGCCGCATCGACGGGGCACAGGACCGAATTGCCTACGGCGGCCATGCGGATGGGCTGAAGGCGATGCTGACGGTGGGGGAAAACCTGACGTTCTGGGCCGCGGTCTATGGCGGGGGCGCGATTGACGGCGCGTTGGAGGCCTATGGGCTGGATGATCTGCGCGACCGGCTGGCGGGCACGCTGTCGGCGGGTCAGAAGCGCCGCACCGGGCTTGCACGGTTGATGGTGACGGGCCGCCCGGTCTGGATCCTGGACGAGCCGACGGTGTCGCTGGATGCGCAGGCCGTCAGCCAGTTCGCCGAGGCGGTGCGCGCGCATCTGGGCGGGGGCGGCATGGCCATCATGGCGACCCACATCGACCTAGGCATTGACGCGCAGATGTTTGACGTGACCCCTTGCCGCGCCGCGCCGTCGGCATTGCACGGCGCCAGCGACGAGGCATTCCTGTGACCGCGCTGCTGATGCGCGACTTGCGGCTGGCGCTGCGCGCGGGGGGCGGCTTTGGCCTTGGGCTCGCGTTTTTTCTGATCCTCACGGTGCTGGTGCCATTCAGTGTCGGACCGCAATCCGCGCTGTTGGCGTCGATCGCGCCGGGTGTGTTGTGGCTTGGTGCGCTTCTGGCGTGCCTGCTGTCGCTCGACCGGCTGCTGGCGCTGGATTTCGAAGACGGCACGCTGGATGTGCTGGCCACTGCCCCCTTGCCGCTGGAGGCGGCGCTGGCGGTCAAGGGGCTGGCCCATTGGATCACCACGGGCCTGCCGCTGGTGCTTGTGGCGCCGCTCCTGGGGGTTCTGCTGAACCTGCCGCAGGCGGGGTACCTGTGGCTGGTGGTGTCCCTGGCGCTTGGCACGCCCGCGTTGTCGATGATCGGCACCTTCGGCGCTGCCCTGACCGTCGGGATCAAACGCGGCGGACTGTTGCTGTCGCTGCTGGTGCTGCCGCTCTATGTGCCGACCCTGATTTTCGGTGCAGAAGCGGCCCGGCGCGGCGCGCAGGGCATGGCCGCGGAGACGCCGCTGTACCTGCTTGCGGGCATCAGCCTTGCATCGCTTGCCCTGCTGCCCTTCGCCGCTGCCGCCGCCTTGCGGATGACAATCCGGTGATGCACATCTTAGCCATTGAGCCCACCCGAACGGAGCATTAGATACATCTTCATGTCACTCTGGGAATACGCAAATCCGGTCAAGTTTCTGGCGCTCAGCGCCAAGGTGCAGCCCTTTGCCTGGGCTGCGGCCGTTGCAGGCATTGGCATCGGCCTCATCTGGGGGTTTTTCGGCACGCCGGATGATTTTCGACAGGGATCGACCGTCAAGATCATCTATATCCACGTGCCCTCCGCCTGGATCGCGATCAACGCCTGGATCATGATGCTGATCGCCTCGGTGATCTGGCTGGTGCGGCGTCACCACGTCAGCGCGCTTGCCGCCAAGGCGGCAGCACCCGTGGGGCTGGTGATGACCGTGATCGGCCTGGCGACCGGAGCGATCTGGGGCCAGCCGATGTGGGGGACATGGTGGGCGTGGGATCCGCGCCTGACGTCCTTCCTGATCCTGTTCCTGTTCTACCTGGGCTACATCGCCCTCTGGGAGGCCGTCGAAGACCCCGATACCGCCGCCGATCTTACGTCGGTTCTGTGTCTTGTCGGTTCCGTATTTGCGCTGTTGTCGCGTTATGCGGTGCTGTTCTGGAGCCAGGGCCTTCATCAGGGCGCATCGCTCAGCATGGACCGCGAAGAGAACATCTCGGACGTGTTCTGGCTGCCGCTGGTGATTTCCATCGCCGGTTTCACCCTGCTGTTCCTGGCGCTGGTGCTGTACCGGACGGGCACGGAAATCGCGCTGCGCCGGGCCCGTGCCCTGAGCGCGCGCAGGGACAGGAGCGCATGATGCCGGAGCTTGGAAAATACGCCGCCGAAGTGCTCAGTGCCTATGGGGCGTCGTTACTGCTGTTGGCGGGGCTGTTGGTTGTCACCCTGAGACGCGGACAGCGCGCTCGGGCGGCCCTGCGCCAGATCGAAAAGGAAACAGCGCGTCATGGCAAAACTTAAACCGATGATGATCGCGCCGCTGGCGGTTTTCGCCAGTTTTGTCGCACTTGCCGCCATCGGCATGTTCCGTGAAGACCCTGAGGGCCTGCCCTCGACCCTGATCGGACAGCCCGCGCCGGACCTGCCCGCCAAACCGCTTGCGGGGTTTCCACAAGCGACGCGCGACATGCTGACAACCGGAGAGGTCACGCTGGTCAACTTCTGGGCCAGCTGGTGTCCGCCATGCCGTGCGGAACATCCCCGTCTGCTTGAGATGCAGGCCGCGGGCATCGACATCGTCGGCATCAACTTTCGTGACACCGAACGCAACGCCGCGAAATATCTCATCGATGATGAAAGTCCGTTCGTCGGCGTCGGCTTCGACCCCGAGGCGCGGGTTTCGATAAACTGGGGCGTGACCGCCCCGCCCGAAACATTCATCATCGGGGGGGACGGAACGGTGCTGTTCCGGTTTGCCGGACCCCTGGTCGGCAGCGATTATGAACAACGATTCCTGCCCGCGTTGAAAAAAGCACAGGCAGAGGTCGGCGGTTAGGCGTCCGCGCCTGACTGGACGTCGTGTCCAGGTCGACGATCACCTGGAATCAAGTAAATTCAATAGTTTGAGGCCCCGCTTGACGGGGGCGCCGCCGCAGCTGCCGATCCATGACGGCGCTACGAAAAAGGCCCCCGCTGCAATCGCTCGCAGCGGGGGCCCTTTTGTCTCAGCCGACCGGCCTGCTTACTCGGCGGCGACGGGGCCGCTTTTCGCCAGATCACGAAGCACATAGTGCAGTACGCCGCCGTGCTCGATATATTCGATCTCGATCGCGGTATCGATCCGGCACTTGATCATGATCTCTTTC
>JBFFQZ010000026.1:0-16745 GCA_041573235.1 Sulfitobacter sp.
GGCCTGCCGTCAACCATCGACATCAGGGGCTTTGGGAGCATGGCGGAGAACGCACCACTTTGGGCATGCAGTTAGCCGATCCGTGAATTCCTTCGCCGACCTGCGCGGATGACTGGCAGAAGTTTTCACCTTTTGGGCGTATACCTCAATTTGCGGATGATATTGCTTGAAGGCCTGCCTTTCCCTGCTGAGCCGACAGGTGTCATTGGCCCGGTATGCTTGCCTAGCAGGTCGGCCTGGCCCCAGTCCTCGAAGCGGGTTGCCCGTCCGAGCCTGTTGGAAAGGGTATCTACAAACTCCGGTGCAAAATTCCGCGCGCTCAGGTCATCGGTAATTTGGCTCAGGTAGAACCGGAGCAGCGTGCCCAATTCTGCCTCGACCAAGGCCTGTTCACAGCTCATCTTCAAGATTGCGCAACTCCAGTCGGGATATCGTGCCGGATTTCCCGGCAAACATGCGCGCTATCCTGTTTGCCAGTTCGACCTGAACCGTCACGCAATCACTGCCCTCGGCATCCAAAGCAATTTCCTCGCATCGCCTGCCGGAAGGGCGATCAGTTCAAGGCTCAGGCCTGTGCCTGCGTCAGAGGTCTGCGTGGTCCCGTTCAACTGATGGTCCGCCCCAAGAAGGGCGCCCCGCATGTCGGGAGCGTTCTCATCCTGTCGGATCTGCACGGGCTCTTGCCCGGTTTCTTCTGAAGATTCCCGTATCTCGAACCCCGCGACATAGCCGCCGCAGGGAATGATGATGATGATTTCGTCGTTTTGCCCTTCGGTCGCGTAATACAGTCGCACAGCTATACGTCAAATCGCAATTCGGGCCCTTTGGGTTCAACTCTCAAAATGCAGATCCATGAACACTCCGACACCACCCCTTTGCCGGGTCGGCTTTTCGTTTCACCAATGGCGTTGCCCGCTGCGCGCGCATGTCGGCACGGCGCCCTCGACCACGTCCATGAACTCCAGAGCCGAAAGCTCTGGCCCGCCCAGCGCCTTCGGGAGCCACAGGCGGAACAGCCCGCTTCCCGCCGTTTGTCGCGCGCCCCCGACCATGCCGCCCGCCGGACCGCCAGAAACCATCTCAGAATGCGCATGTCTTGTACCCGCTCGAATTCCCTGCTCCGGATTGTGGCGGTATCGACCAGGCGCTATCGCGCCGGGGTGAGTGCTGTTGGTCCAACCGCTTCAAAAGACGGCATGCCAACCTGACCCAACGCGCGGACCAGTTCGAGACGCAGGATATCCATGGCACGCTGAGCCCCGTCTGCCCCCCCCGCGCCAACACCAAACGCCAACGCGCGACCGCTGAGAGCAAAGTCCGCACCAAGTGCCTTGGCGCGCAGGATGTCAGACCCTCGGCGGATCCCGCTGTCCAGAATGATCTTCATCCGTCCGCCAAGTGCCTCGGCGATGGCTGGCAAAGCCTCGATTGTTGGCGGTCCGAACGCCACCTGACGACCGCCGTGATTGGACACAACGATTCCTTCACAGCCCAATTCAGCAGCTTTGACCGCATCTGCAGGATGCAGGATACCCTTCACTATGAGCGTTCCGGACCAGCGATCCCGCAGACGCTTCAGGTCGTCCCATGTGAATCCGGGCGTGATCAGGGTCTTTTGCACATCGGCGTAGGACGTCGCGCTTTGCAGCAGATCTGCGTAGTTGGCGATGTTCGGCTTGCCGTGACGCAGCGTCGCCAGAGACCAGCGGGGATTCGCAATCAGGCCTGCAATCACCTCTGGTGTGATTTTGAAGGGCACTGCCAGCTGGTTGCGAATGTCACGATCACGCTTTCCCGCCGCGGGTACATCTGCGGTAACCATCATCACCTTATAGTCCGCCGCCTCGGCCCGCGCGATCAACCCTTCTGTCACCGACGCATCGCTTGAAACATATAGCTGGAACCAGCCGTTTCCAGCAGCCGCTTCGGCCAGACGCTCAAGCGTCGTGGAGGATGCGGAACTGGCAGTATACGGGATGTTCTCGCGCGCGCAAAGCCGCGCCAGGATCAGGTCGGCATCGGGCCAGAAGGCGTTCAGCATGCCGATGGGCGCCATGCCAAACGGCGCATCAAAGGTCTTTCCAAACAACGTGGTGCGCGTGTCGATATCCGACACGTCGAGCATGTAACGCGGTGTCAGCTCCACTTCTTCGAATGCTTCGATGTTGCGCCGCAGGTTGCGTTCGGATTCCGCGCCGCCATCGACCAGATCAAAGGCAAACCGCGGTATCCGCCGCTTTGCACGGGTGCGCAGATCGTCGATGGAGGCGGCCCGGTCCAACCCCATCAGATCGACCATCCGCCGTCGATGGCAAAGGCTTGTCCCGTGGTGAAAGCGGACATGTCGCCCGCAAGGTAACAGACCATCTCGGCTATTTCGTCCGGCGTGCCGAACCGGCCCATGGGCTGGCGCGCGGTAAAGGCCGCGTGCGCCTGATCGAAATCGCCCGTGGCAGCCAAACGCTCCTTGAGCGACGGGCTTTCAACCGTGCCGGGGCAGATGGCGTTGCAGCGAATGCCGTCCTTGACGAAGTCCGCCGCTATGGATTTGGTCATGCCGATGATCGCGGCCTTGGACGCCCCATAGGCAAAGCGGCGTGGCGCACCTTTTTCGCTGGAAACGATCGAAGCGATGTTGACGATCGACCCTGACCCGTTTTCCAGCATGCCGGGCAGAACCGCCTTGGTAAGCTGAAAAATGGACTTGGCATTCAGGTCAAAGGACCGGCCCCAGTCCGCATCACCGCAATCGAGGATCGTGCCGTCATGCACCCAGCCTGCACAATTTACCAATATCTGCAGGGGGGGCAGGGCTTCGACCACGGTCGCCACAGCCTCGGCGTCGAGCACATCCAGAGCTTTGCCCGTGATATTGGGCGAACCCGCGGCGACGGCCTCCACCGCGGCGGCGTCGATGTCAGTGGCAATCACGATCGCCCCACGTTGCGCCAACGCCTCGGCGCTGGCACGACCAATCCCGTTGCCGGCAGCGGTGACGAGGGCAGTTTTGCCTTTGAGTGTTTGTTCCATATATCCTCTCTTAGCGTGCCAGCCAGCCGCCATCGACGGTGATCACGCTGCCATGACAGTAAGCCGCGGCGTCCGACGCCAGGAAAACGGCGGCCCCGGCAATTTCTGAAGGGTCTGCAAACCGACCTGCAGGAATGCGCTCCAGCAGCGCCTTTGACCGCTCCGGGTCATCACGAAGCGCCTGGGTGTTGTCGGTCGCGGTATAACCCGGTGCGATTGAATTCACGTTGACGCCAGCGGGTGCCCATTCGTTGCACAAGGCACGGGTCAGGCCGATCACGGCGTGTTTGCTGGAAGCATAGGCAGGCACCCGGACGCCACCCTGCGTTCCCAGGACAGAAGATACGATGATGATCCTCCCGGAGCCTTGTCCGACCATATGCTGGCCTGCTGCCTGCGACAGAAGCCAGACAGAGTCCAGGTTCACGGACAGGACACGCCGCCAGTCCTCAAGCGGCATATCCACCGATTCTTCACGGTGGATGATGCCCGCATTGTTCACGAGAATATCGAGTCCGCCCAAGGCGTCCTTGGCAAAGCCTACGACTTCAGCGGCGCTCGCCTGATCCATGCCGGTAAAATCCGCCCGCACGGCCGCGGCGTTGCGGCCCATTGATTTGATTTCCGCGATCGTCTCCTCGGGTTGATGGCTGCGATAGGTCAGCGCGACATCGGCCCCGGCGGCGGCAAGGCCAAGGGCAATGCCCTTGCCGATGCCGGTTGCTCCACCGGTGACCAACGCCTTGCGACCGGTCAGGTCAAACAGGTTGGTCATGCTCAGTACCGGTTCGCGATGGGCAGTTCCTCTGCCGGGAAAAGCGAGATCACTTCGCAGCCCGTTTCGGTCACGACCACCTCTTCCTCGATGCGGGCGGCGGAATAGCCATCCGTCGCCGGGCAATAGGTTTCCAACGCAAAAACCATGCCGGTTTTGATTTCCATTGGATGGTCCATGCTGACTGCGCGGCTGATGATCGGGCGTTCGTGCAGGGCAAGGCCCAGTCCGTGGCCAAATTGCAAGCCAAAGGCCGCGTCCTCGTTCGGGAACCCAAGGCTTTCCGCAGTTGGCCAGACCTCGGCCACCTTGTCCGTCGAAACACCCGGTTTGATCATCGCGATTGAGGCATCAATCCATTCGCGGGCCTTCACATACGCATCGTTCTGCGAGGGCGTCGCGCGGCCGACGTTGAAGGTGCGATAGTAACAGGTTCGATAACCCTGATAACTTTGCAGGATATCAAAAAATGCCTGATCGCCCGGGCGTATCAAACGGTCGGTAAAGTTGTGGGGATGCGGGTTGCACCTCTCTCCCGAAATGGCATTGATCGCCTCGACGTCATCACTGCCCATTTCGTAAAGCATCTTGTTGCTCAGCGCGACGATGTCGTTTTCGCGCACGCCTGGCTTCAGCTCTTCGTAGATCATGTGATAGACGCCATCGACCATCGCGGCGGCTTGCGTCAAAAGCTGGATTTCGTCCCAGTTCTTGATCTCGCGGGCCGACAGCATGATCTGCTGACCGTCCACGACGTTGATGCCCTCTTCCCTCAGGGCGTGGAACATCGCGGTTTCGGCATAGTCCACACCGACCGGCATATCAGCCATGCCCGCATCCCGGATCAGACCGGCAATCTGCTTTGCATATTTCTGCATCAGGCCGAATTCCGGCGGGATGGTGCCGCGCATGCCGACAACGCCGGCAAGGCAATGGCTCGGCTCAAGCCAGTCGGCATGACGCTGGTGATGCATCGCGGCTGAACCAAAATCCCAGACATAGGGGCTGTCGTCGCCGGTAAGCAGGCAGAAGCGGCACATCTTGTCCCGTTCCCATTCACCGATCTTTGTCGCGCTGACGTAGCGAATGTTGTTCACGTCAAACAGCAGCAATGTGCCTGCGTTGGACGCCTTCAGCGCCTGACGTGTGCGCGCCAGACGGTAGCGGCGCAGCCGGTCGTGGTCGACACGGCGTTCGAAATCGACCGAGGTATGCCCCCAGGCCGGCAGGCGTTCACGCCATTCCCAATTTGGTTCAAGGTCTTTGGGGGTGAGTAGGTTGGGCATCAAGGCTCGTGACATGTCAGTCTCCTTCGGAGGGCAAGTCCCTCCGCTGTTTGAAGTTTTTAAGCGGAAAAGCGGTTACTGGATGCACCAGCCGCCATCGACGTGGATCATCTGGCCGGTCATGTAGTCGCTGTCATCGGAGGCCAGAAACGAGGCGGTTCCCACAATATCCTTGGGGTATGACACGCGCTTGATCTGCAAGGCGTCGCGCACGATGTCGTCATAGGCTTGGCCTTCCCGGTCCTTGAAGCCGATATCCACGAGATCCTTGTCAAGCTGCTCCCACAGCGGGGTGACCACCACACCGGGCGCATAGCCGTTGACGGTGATGTTGTGTTCAGACAGGCCAATCGCGCCGCAATGGGTCAGGGCCAGACAGCCGTATTTCGAGGTACAATAGACAGTGACATCGACCAGTGGTTTGCGGGACGCGATGGAACCGACATTGATCAGCTTGTAGGGATGGTCCTCCATTGGCCCCTGGTCGATCATCTGGCGGGCCGTTTCCTGCATCCCCAGCCACATCGCCTTTGTGTTGACGTTCATGATCATGTCCCAGTTGTCTTCATCGATATCCATGAAGAACCGGGGCTTGTTCAGGCCGGCATTGAAGACGCCGACGTTGATCGACCCGAACGCATCGACGGTTGCCGCCACTGCGGCGGCGTTGTCTTCGCGCTTGGTGACGTCCATCTTGACGGCGATGGCCTTGCCATTTCCGGCTGCGTTGATCTGGTCGGCGGCCTTCTGCGCCTCGTCCAGGTCCAGATCCCCAAGGCACACGTTGGCACCCTGCGCTGCGAATGCCTCGGCATTGGCGGCACCCATGCCGCGCGCGGCACCCGTGATCAGAATATTCTTACCTTTCAAACGATTGGGGTCCATGATTTCTCCTCCTAAGATTTATTTCGTCCCGTTTGGGTGTATCAGCGCATCGGCGCGGGCCTGGGCCGTTCGCAGCGCTTCGCGCGGAGACGTGATTCCGCGCAGCATGTCGTGAAACTCCTCGCCGCAAATCTGTATGATATCGCAGATCTCGGGCACCGGCGGACGCGGCCAGAATTGCAACTCGTCGCGCCATGACATTTCGTCCACGGCTTCGAAAATCGTTGACGTGCTGCGCACTTCTGGGTCAGCGCAAACTGAATAGCGCGCATTCGTCCGGCTGCCGTTCTGCACATAGAGCTTCTGAGCTGCCGGCGATGTAAAGATCCTGAGCGCCTCTGCCGCGTCGGGTATACGGTCCGGGGCAAGGTTGGCCGGAATGCCCAGGAGGTAGCCGCCGATCGGTGCGATCCGACGCGCATTCGGTCCGGCTGGATGCGGCAAATAGCCGGTCTGCCCGTGGGCAGGCGAGGTTACATCCCGCTCGAAATAAGGGGCAAGAAGCGTGTAGCCGTAGGCCATCGCGATGTTGCCCTCGGCGTAGGCGCGGACCCGCTCGTACCAAGACATGGACAGGATATTGGGCGGTGAATACTGCAACAGTTCCAGCAGGAATTCTGCCGCGCGCAGGCCTGCCTCCGTATCGATGGTCGGACGGTATTTTCCGTCAGCCAGATGGTCGGTATCAAACCCGCCCGCAGTTTCAGGCAGATCCAACACAGGTTGACCAAAATCAGCCATGGCCATCAGAAACGTGTGCCCCAGTGCTGTCCCGCGCGCCGCGTTCCATGCGAAACCGTAGACCCCGCGCGCCGGGTTGTGCAGGGCTTTGGCGGCCTGCAACAGTTGCTCTGTCGTGGCCGGAGCTTCCAGCCCGGCTTTGGCAAAGAGATCGCGGCGGTAAAACAGCAATTCCGGCGTGGTCTGTGCAGGAACGCCGTATGCCCGCCCACCCCAATGCGCAGCCTTCCAGCCCACCGTGTGGAAATCAGCGGTGTCGAGCTGATCCAAATCCATCACCGAATCCAGCGGGGCCAAAACGCCTTTCTGAGCGAACTCGCCGATCCAGGGCAAATCTGTGGCAATGATGTCGTAGCGGCTGGTGCTGCGTTCCGCGTTTCGCAAGGTTTCTTCGCGCAGCCGGTCGATGGAAAAGGCGCGCTGCGTAATCTTGGTGCCGATGATCTGTTCGAACTGACGCTTGAGATTATCCATCACCATGAACGTCGGATCGCCATGCACCAGAACCCGGATCCCCCCGGGCAGCTTCAAGGGCTCTGCGCGCACGTTCAGGGGCGGTATGGACTGAGCCGCGTTGTAGCTGCCGCCGTAATAGTAATCTTGGGTCTCTTCGGTCTTGACCGGCCCTCCGAAGGTGCTTTCGGCAAGGCGGCGGACACGACCGGAAAGCTGCATCCATTGGTGAAAAAGCTTGTCACTCGGATGCATGGAAAAGCTCTTGCCGCTTTTCGTGCGCGGACGCTGCTCGATCAATCCTGCTTCGAACATCTCCTTCATCCGGCGATTCGCCGTAGCATAAGGAACCTGGCTCGAACCAATCAATGAGGTTGGCGTGACCACCTTGCCCTCAAAGTGCCACCGCAGCAGATGCAGGGCCATGCGCAAATGCGGGCTTGGGGCCAGGATGTCCAATGTGGCCTCAAGCTCATCGGTGAAATCCTCGACGAACGACAGGATGTCGAGCGTATCGGTCAGCACCTGCGGTGCGGCCGGACTCGCTTGACTATGACGTTGCATGGCGTTCATCTTGTGCGCAGGCCTCTTGTCCTGTTGCTGCGAAGGCGGATTCGCATTGATATCGGAATTGGATATTTTGGGCTTTCTCATTCCCTACCTCCGCAAGAATTGCTGTTTTTCAGGTCAAATCGTACGCTCAAAAAATCCATATTGGATCAAAAATAATCCATACTGGACATTTTATCGGGATTTTAATTGTTGGAGACTTGGCAAGATGCAGGCCAATCGCCCCATGAACCGAGCGATCGTGCAGCGCCCGGGAGGGGCGACTGGGAAAAATTTTGCAGCCATCTTGGGAGGAGACCCAAATGAAACTTCGTACGACACTCATCGCATCGACCGCTATCGTTCTGGCTGGCGCAGCCAGCGCCGAAACCATGAAAATCGGCATCACGCAGAACAACGTAGGCGTCGACAGCTACCAGACGACCTATGAAAATGCATTTATCGCAGCAGCAGAAGCCAACGCGGATGTCGACGCCGTCGTGCTCGACGCCGGTGGCGACGTTGCACGTCAGATCGCGCAGATCGAAGACCTGATCCAACAGGAAGTCGACGCCATCATCATCTGGCCCACCAATGGCGAGGCTGTGATCCCTGCCGTGCGCAAGGCACATCAGGCGGGTATCCCGGTGGTCGTGACCAACTCGAACATCGCTGAAGCGGGCTTTGGTTTTGTCAAATCGTTCTCGGGCCCTGACAACATCACACAAGGTGCTCGGTCGGCCGAAATCATGTGTGACAAGTTCAAGGCCATGGGCATCGAAGACGAAGCGCAGGTGGTGCATATCACCGGCCAGCCAGGCTACACCACTGCAATCGAACGTGCCAAAGGTTTCGAGGATCGCCTGCCAGAGGTGTGCCCGAACGTGACCGTCGTCGATACCCAGCCGGGTGACTGGAACCGCGAAAAGTCGCAGCAGGTCATGGAAGCGTTCCTTGTCAAATACGATGACATCGATGGCGTCTATGCCGGCGATGACAACATGGGCGTGGGCGCATTGAACGCGGCCAAGGCTGCGGGTCGCGATGGCATCATCTTCGTCGGCGCGACTAACTTTGCCGTAGGGTACGAAGCGATGGCCGCCGGTGATTACTGGGGATCCATCTATCAGTCGCCCGTCGATGACGCACAGGCAGCTCTGAAAACTGCGATTGATATCCTGAATGGCGAAGATCTGCCGTTTCTGAATTACTTCGACACACCGAAGATCACCCAGGACAACATGGGCGACTTCACCAAGCCTGTCTTCTAAGAGACCTTCCTGTTCGGGGCACAGCACGTCTGTGCCCCGAATACTTCTATTTCATATCAATAAGATTTCAGGGGGGCGCGGCATGGGACGTGTTCAGGATCGGGTCTGCATCGTGACGGGCGCCGCACAGGGCATTGGCCGCGCCATTGGAGAGGCCCTGCTGAAAGAAGGCGCCAAGGTCTGTTTTGCGGATCTCAACGGTGAAAAAGTTGCGGAAGTCGCTGACGCCAATCGCAGTCGTCAGAACGGTCAGGCCGCGAATGTCACCTCGATCAAGGTGGACGTGACCGATCGCGAACAGGTACGTGCCATGATCGCGCACACGGTCGAAACCTTTGGCCGGTTGGACGTGAAGTTCAACAATGCGGGCGTGAACAAGCCGATGAACTTCATGGACGTGACCGAAGAGAACTGGAATTTCATCATGGGCGTGAATGGCCTGGGGTGCATGATCGGCATGCAAGAAGCAGGCCGCCAGATGATTGCCCAAGGCACAGGCGGCAAGATCATCAACACGGCCTCGATTGCCAGCCGTCAGGGATTTGACAATGTTGCGCCCTATTGCGCATCGAAATTCGCGGTCGTTTCGCTGACGCAATCCGGCGCGCGCGATCTGGCCAAGCACGACATTACCGTCACCGGGTTCGCCCCCGGAGTTGTTGCCACCGAAATGTGGGAGCAGGTCGACAAGGACCTGATGGATATCGGTGCTGCCGACCGGCCCGGAGAGGCGATGGAGAAATTCTCGGCCGAGATACTTAAAGGGCGGGTGGCGACACCCACGGACATTACCGGAACCACGACGTTCCTTGCCTCGAAAGACAGCGATTACATGACTGGTCAGATCGTCATGATCGATGGAGGCATGACCTTGGTTTGACGAAAGCAGGTTGCGAGGTTCTTGTCAGCCGCATCCGGAACGCCAGCGACCTAAGGGAGGGGATCATGGCACTCATCACCAAACAACAGCTGGGCAGCGTTCTGGCGAAGCAGGGCATCCTGATCGCCTTTGTGGCGTTCCTGATCGGCTTTACCATCGCCAATCCCAAATTCCTGACCCCGGACAACATACTCAGCGTGGTGCGGTCTTCGGCCATCTTGGGGATCATGGCGCTCGGAGTGACCTTTGTCGTGATCAGCGGCAACCTGGATCTGTCGGTCGGGTCGATGATGTCCTTTTCGACCATTGTCGTGCTTGATCTGCACGACAAGATCGGCCCCGGCCTGGCCATCCCGTCAATGTTTGCAATGACACTGTTGCTGGGGGCGCTGATCGGCTTTCTGGTAGGATATCTCAAGTTGAATTCACTGATTGTGACGCTTGGCATGTTGTCGGCCATCCATGGTCTTACACTGACCTATTCCGGCGGCAAGAACATGGACATCGCGGACAAGGAAGGCACTTGGTTCAGCGTGTTCGGTCAGGGAACGGCCCTAGGAATTCCCGTGCCCATCCTGATGTTCGTGGCCCTCGCGGCGTTCTTGGGCCTCGTCCTGACCAAGACGGGTTTCGGGCGAAAGGTGTACGCTGTGGGCGGCAACGGTACGGCGGCCACATTCTCGGGCATTCGCCGGGCGCGCACTGTATTTTTCTGCTATGTCATTTCGGCTGCCTGCGTGGCCACTGCGGGGCTCATTCAGGCCAGCCGTTCGCTGGGATCGCAAAACACCGTGGGTCAGGGGCTGGAACTTGAAGTGCTGGCCGCCGTGATCCTGGGGGGGGCATCGCTCTTGGGCGGCTCTGGGACGATCTTCAAGACAGTGATCGGCGTCTTGATCCTCGGCTTCATCCAGAACGGATTGTTGCTGATGGGCCTGCAGTTCTACGTCCAGTTCGTCGTGACCTGGGTCATCATCATCCTTGCAGTCTGGCTTGATATCGCGGCCAAGCGCGGCAAGCTTTGGTCGCCGATAGCCTAAGGGGAAACATCATGAAACCAGGTACATTGTCCAAAGCGCTGAAAAGCGGCGCAATCTGGGGTTTTATCGTTCTGGAGCTGATCTTTTTCAGCGTGGCAGGAGAGTTTCTGTCGCTTTCCGACAAGGCGTTCATGGATTGGGAAAACATGCTGCTGCTGCTCAAGCAGTCGGCCCCGATCGGGATCATCGCGATGGGCATGACCATCGTCATGGTCAACGGCAATATCGACCTGAGCGTTGGTGCGACCTTTGCCATCGCCGCCATCGTGCTGCTGGACAGCCTGACATGGCCGATTTTTGCCGGGCTTGGTGACTGGGTGATCCCTGTTGCGTGGCTCTTGGCGCTGGCCGTTGGCACGTTGCTGGGGGCGCTGAACGGCTTCATCGTCTGGAAGACTGGCGTAGATGCCTTCATCGTCACGCTGGGGTCGATGCTGGGCTATCGCGGGATCGTGTTCATGTTCAACGGCGAACAGCCCACCAGCCATCTGAACTGGACCCTTGTTGATTTTGCAGAGGCCGAGTTTCTGGGTCTGGCGACGGCGTCGTGGTTCCTGCTGGCAGTCACCTTCGTGATCTGGTTCCTGATGGCCAAGACGGTGCATGGCCGAAACGCCTATGCCATCGGCGACAACCGCGAGGCGGCGGTGAACGCGGGTATCCGCGTCGGGCCCCACATGATGATCAACTTTGGGATCATCGGCTTTCTGGCGGCGCTTTCTGCCGTGGTCTTCTATTCCGAAAGCGGCTCGGTCAACCCCAATGACGGCCAACTCTACGAGCTTTGGGTAATCACTGCCGTTGTTCTTGGCGGCACCAAGATCACCGGCGGCGCGGGCAGCGTCATTGGTACATTGGGCGGTGTCATCGCCATCCAGCTCTTGCGTAAGGGGCTTGGCCATATCGGGGCGGATACATCTACCGTTAACCTTGTCATCGGTTTGATCCTGATCGCCGTGCTTGTCCTTGACCGGCAGCTGAACGTGAGGGGCAAAGAGGAGTTGAAGATATGACCAACGCAAAACCAGTTCTGCGCCTCGAAGATATCGTCAAGACCTTTCCGGGCGTCCGCGCGCTTGATGGTGTGTCCTTTTCGGTCATGCCGGGCGAGGTGCATGCCCTGATGGGCGAAAATGGTGCCGGCAAATCGACCCTGATGAAAGTTTTGGGGGGTATTCACCAACCGGACGGAGGCGCCATTTACATGGGCGACGAGCAGGTGGTCATGGCTGGACCGCTGGAGGCCAAGGCAAAGGGCATCGTGTTCATCCATCAGGAGTTGAGCCTTGCCGAAGAACTGAGCGTCGCCGAGAACATCTATCTGGGCGAGCTGCCGCGCAAGAGCCTTGGCCGCGTGGATTGGGCCAAGCTGACCGATCAGACCAACGCGATCCTGAAGAAGCTGAACGTCGGTTTTGATGCCACGACACGGGTTGGCGATCTGTCCATCGCGAACCAGCAGATGGTCGAGATTGCGCGCGCGCTGACCGTGGATGCCAAGGCGGTTATCTTTGACGAACCAACCGCGTCGCTGACCGACGCGGAAAAGGTCGTATTGTTCGATGTCATCACTGACCTGAAGGCAGACGGCGTGGGCATCATCTATATCTCGCACCGGATGGAGGAGATCTTCAAGATCACCGACCGTATCACGGTCTTGCGCGATGGTCAGTATCAGGGAACCGCGATCACCGCGGACACGAACGAGGAAGCGGTGACCCAGATGATGATCGGGCGCAAACTCGATCTCAGCCGTGCTGCGTCGACCCATGACCTTGGGGATGTTGCACTTGAAGTGCGTGGATTGAGCTGTGGCAAGCTGTACCAGGACGTGAACTTTGAGGTCCGGCGCGGAGAGGTCGTGGGCTTTTACGGACTTGTCGGCGCGGGCCGGACGGAAATTGCCGAGACGCTGTTCGGGTTGCGCGACCCCTCCGCCGGGCAGATCCTGCTGGATGGCGAAGAGGTGCGCATTCAGTCGCCCGCCGATGCCATCGCGCGCGGCATTTCGCTGGTGCCGGAAGACCGCAAGGGTCAGGGTCTGGTGCTTGGCATGAACTGCCGGGACAATATGACCCTGCCACAGATCGATGATCTGAAGGCGGGCCCCTTTGTGGCCGAAGGTGCCGAGATCGCGATTTTCGACCAGTACCGGGACCAGCTGGACATCCGAACACCTGGCTGGAAACAGCAGGCCGGCAACCTGTCCGGAGGCAATCAGCAAAAGATCGTCATCGGCAAGTGGTTGTCGATGCATCCAAAGGTGCTGATCGTGGACGAACCCACCCGCGGCATCGACGTTGGCAGCAAATCCGAGATCCACAAACTGCTGCGTGAACTTGCGGCGCACGGCTATGCCGTCATGGTGATCAGTTCGGAAATGCCTGAGGTCCTGCATGTGTCCGACCGCATCGTTGCGATGTATTCAGGCCAGATCATGCGCACCTTTACCTCCGAAGAAGTGACCGAAGATAACCTGATTCAGGCCATATCTGGGATCACATCAGAAAAGGTAGCCTGATGCGGCGTGGCTTTGCCCGAGGATGCCGCGAACGCGGGAACGTGACGCAGACCGTCCAGCACCTGATTGAGCGCAAGACCCGCGCCTTTCAAACGGGATCTAGCATTCGCTGAACAATGTCTGGATACCGCACGCCAAGAAGCACGCGCCATGGCACCCTTTGGGCAGCCAGAGCTGTAGCTGAATAATATGAATACCCCTTTCAATTGAAGGAAACGAAATGAAACTTCTCCGTTACGGTGCCCCCGGATCCGAAAAACCCGGTCTGCTCGATGCGACCGGTCGCGTGCGCGACCTGTCGCAAGTGGTCCCTGATATCGCTGGCGAGACGCTCCGCCCCGCTGGCCTGAAAGCGTTGCAGGAAATTGACATTGAAACGCTGCCCATCGTCGAAGGCGTCCCGCAAGAGGATCTGCGGCTTGGCGCCTGCGTCGGTGGCATCGGCAAATTCATCTGCATCGGCCTGAACTACGCCGATCACGCCGAGGAGGCAGGCATGGCGATCCCGCCAGAGCCCGTTATCTTCAATAAGTGGACATCCGCCGTCGTCGGTCCGAACGATCCGATCCAGATCCCTCGGGCGTCGGTAAAGACCGATTGGGAGGTCGAGCTTGGCGTGGTCATCGGAGAGCCGGGTGCATATATCGATGAAGCCAATGCCATGCGCCACGTCGCGGGCTTTTGCGTGATAAACGATGTGTCAGAGCGGGAATTTCAGATTGAGCGGGCCGGAACCTGGGACAAGGGCAAAGGCTGTGACACATTCGGGCCGACAGGCCCCTGGCTTGTGACGCCGGATGAGGCGGCCGATGTCGATGCCCTCGAGATGTGGCTCGATGTAGACGGCGAACGCCAGCAAACCGGCTCTACAGCGACGATGATCTACCGCGTGCCGCACCTGATCGCCTATTGCAGCCGTTTCATGAGCCTGCAGCCCGGCGATGTGATCTCGACCGGCACGCCTCCCGGCGTGGGGATGGGCCAGAAGCCGCAGCGCTATCTGAAAGGGGGCGAGGTGGTGACGTTGGGCATTACCGGTCTGGGCGAACAAAGATCCCCGGTTTTGCCCGCCCTCGAAGAGTAGACGCGATCAGGGCGGCAACCATTGCCCGGATGACAAACAGGTCGGTAGATCCGCGCAGGACCCTGCCACTTTCTGTGATCCTCCAGAGTGCCGCGAGGCATATGAAATTGCGCGACGCGCGTGACCATGCGCGTCGCCGAACGCAATGGGGCGGATCGAATTCATTTACATTCAGGTGCTTAGACTGGATCGATCCAAACTTGCCATTTGGGGTCCCTGATATCCACTCGTTGGCCTGAATCCTTGGCTGGCCGGGTGCGGTATCCAGGTCTGGGCGCTTTGGTCGGCAAGTCGAGAATTTCGCAGTTTGACCCCCATAGGGACTTTTTTGCCTTGTTTCCGTGGACGACCCTCTCTAAACGGATCAACGGAGACGTGGCCGAGTGGTCGAAGGCGCTCCCCTGCTAAGGGAGTAGGCCCGGAAGGGTCTCGAGGGTTCGAATCCCTTCGTCTCCGCCACCATACCTTTTTGTTGGATTTGAATGGGCCGCTTTCAGCGGCCTTTTTCTATTGTTTGCATGGATTTAGCGCCTGCCTTCGTTTACCTTGAGTTTCTTTCGGTTGTGCCTATATTCGTTCCTTGAGTGGTACGGAATGTGGTATTTATGAAATGGCCCTGTCTGGCAAACTGACAAAGAAGCTGGTCGAGAATCTTGGCGCTGGGCGTCATGGTGATGGGAACGGTCTTTATCTGGTGGTCGATCCGTCGGGCGCACGGCGTTGGATCGTTCGGGTGGTCGTCAAAGGCCAGAAGAACAAGAAGGGCGCTCCGTTGCGCACCGACTTTGGCCTTGGGGGAGCGGATATTGTGCCGTTGAACCAAGCACGGGAACGGGCGTTGGAATATCGCCGCATGGCCAAGCAAGGGTTGAACCCGCGCTTTAATGCCCGCCAAGAGGTGCAGACCTTTGAAGAAGTGGCGCAGCAGGTCCACATTGACCGGATGCCTACGTGGAAAAGCACCAAACACGGCCAGCAATGGATCAATACCCTCCGCGATTATGCCTTTCCCAAGATCGGGCGGATGCCAATTGATAGCATTGGCCAGCCAGAAGTGATGATGTGCCTCGCGCCCATCTGGACGGAAAAGTACGAAACCGCGAAGCGATTGGCGCAAAGGATCAAGACGGTCCTGGACGTTGCACGATCCAAAGGTTTTCGGTCAGGCGAAAACCCCGTGACGGCGGTCAAAGATGCAGGAGCGTTGCCGAAGGTCAAAGCTAAAGTGAAGCACCACAAGGCGATGGGGTGGCAGGATATCCCAAAATTCTACGCTGACCTTCAAACACGCAAAGCGATGGCGGCGAAGGCCTTAATGTTTACCTGTTTAACGGGATCGAGAACAAGTGAAGTGCTGGGGCTGCGATGGGAGGAGCTTGATTTTGAGGCACAGCTTTGGACGTGTCCGGCAGAGCGCATGAAAACCGGCGAAGTTCACCGTGTGCCACTGACGGATGAGATGCTTTCTATCATTGGACCCCTTAAGGAACTCAAGTCGGACTTTGTGTTTGAAGGCCAGAAACGACACAAGCCACTCTCCAATATGTCGATGTTGATGTTGCTGCGTCGGATGGGTGTAGAGGGCGTCACGGTCCACGGCTTCCGTTCCACATTCCGCGATTGGGCATCCGAGGTGGCGAATGTTCCTCGAGAAGTGGCTGAGAAGAGTTTGGCGCACTCGGTCGGGTCGGACGTTGAGCGTGCTTACGCCCGTTCGGACCTCCTCGAGAAGCGCCGCATGCTTATGCGCGAATGGTCGCAATATGTGGCGTCAGGTGAAGTGAAGGAGCTTGAATAATGCTCACATTCTCGATCAACGAGGTGGAAGGCTTCTATCTGGAGCTGTTCCGAATAGCGTTGAGCGCCGAGGCCCGTGAGGCCAAGGTTACGGCTCTGCATTATGTCAAGCAGGTGGTGATAGCAGCGAGACTGAAGGTCCTCTCGGAGAGCGAAGGCTCTGCCTGGACTAGTGAACCTGACAACCAGTCGCTCGTGATGTGGACAGCTCAAACCGCAGCAGCTCGCGAAGAAGCCATTTATGAGTTTTCTCGTGTTTCCAGGACCTACGAAGATAGAAACGAGCGCCGCCTCAACATCGCGGAGCACGCCGGTAAATTGGTTTATCTTTCTATCCTGGAGGGCAAGCGACAGGGCGTACAGACGAAAGCCGGAATTCTGTACCAGCTTACACTAGCTGGAAGGGATCACGGGAGTAGAGGTGCGAAGGACA
>JBFFQZ010000027.1:0-16516 GCA_041573235.1 Sulfitobacter sp.
ATCACCGGCGGTGTGGTTTCCTCGCTTGGCAAGGGTCTCGCGTCCGCCGCTCTGGGCGCGCTCCTCCAGGCGCGCGGATTCAGCGTCCGGCTGCGCAAACTTGATCCCTACCTCAACGTTGATCCCGGCACGATGAGCCCGTTCGAGCATGGCGAGGTCTTCGTCACCGACGATGGCGCGGAAACCGATCTGGACCTGGGCCACTATGAACGCTTCACCGGCGTGGCCGCCCGCAAGACCGATTCCATTTCCTCGGGCCGGGTCTATTCCACTGTCCTGGAAAAGGAGCGCAGGGGTGACTACCTGGGCAAGACGATCCAGGTGATTCCGCATGTCACCAATGAAATCAAAGACTTCCTGAAAATTGGCGACGATGAGGTCGATTTCATGCTGTGCGAAATCGGCGGCACCGTCGGCGACATCGAGGGCCTGCCGTTCTTCGAGGCGATCCGGCAGTTTTCCCACGACAAACCGCGCGGGCAGTGCATCTTCATGCACCTCACCCTGCTGCCCTATCTCGCCGCTTCCGGAGAACTCAAGACCAAGCCGACGCAGCACTCGGTCAAGGAATTGCAAAGCATCGGCATCGCGCCAGACATCCTCGTGTGCCGCTCCGAACATCCGATCCCGGAAAAGGAACGTGAAAAGATCGCTCTGTTCTGCAACGTCCGCAAAGAGGCCGTCGTGGCCGCCTATGACCTCAAGTCGATCTACGAGGCGCCGCTGGCCTATCACGCGCAGGGCCTAGACCAGGCAGTGCTGGACGCATTCGAGATCTCACCAGCGCCGCGCCCCGACCTGACGGTCTGGAATGACGTCTACGACCGCATCCACAACCCCGAAGGCAGTGTGCGCGTGGCCATCGTTGGCAAATACACCCAGCTCGAAGACGCCTATAAATCAATCGCCGAGGCGTTGACCCACGGCGGCATGGCCAACCGGGTGCGGGTCAAGGTGGAGTGGGTCGACGCCGAGGTGTTCGACAAATCCGAAGACGTGGCCCCCTATCTCGAAGGGTTTCACGCGATCCTCGTGCCTGGCGGCTTTGGCGAACGCGGCACCGAAGGCAAGATCAAGGCCGCGCAATACGCCCGCGAGCACAAGGTGCCCTACCTCGGCATCTGTCTTGGCATGCAGATGGCCGTGATCGAGGCCGCGCGCAACATGGCCGGGCTCAGCACGGCGGGCTCCGAGGAATTCGACCACGAATCCGGCAAGAAGCGTTTCGAACCCGTCGTCTATCACCTCAAGGAATGGGTACAGGGCAATCACCGGGTCGAACGCAAGGTTGGCGACGACAAGGGCGGCACCATGCGTCTGGGCTCCTATGACGCGACGCTCAAGGAAGGCTCCAAGGTCGCCGAAGTCTACGGCACGACCTCGATCGAAGAACGCCACCGGCACCGCTATGAGGTCGACATCGCCTATCGCGACAAGCTTGAGGAAGCGGGCCTGTGTTTCTCGGGCATGTCGCCCGACGGCAAGCTGCCCGAGATCGTGGAATGGTCCGACCACCCGTGGTTCATCGGCGTGCAGTTCCACCCCGAGCTGAAATCCAAACCTTTCGCGCCGCACCCGCTGTTCAAGGATTTCGTGCGCGCCGCCAAGGACATGTCGCGCCTGGTCTGACCCTCTGCCCGTCCACGCGCCACCGGAAGGCGGGTTATAGGTCGTGCGGCCTGTGCCCGCTTGCACTGGCGCGCGCCCGGCCGGTTCCGGCCCTTTCGACCCTGCAGGCCTGCCCGCGACATTTGCCGTTGCGCGTGCGTGCGCATCCGCTACACCCGTCCCATGCTCAGCTATCAACACATCTATCACGCCGGCAATCTGGCAGACGTCCACAAACACAGCCTGCTGGCGTGGATGCTGGACTATCTGACCGCCAAGGACAAACCGCTCAGCTATATCGAAACCCATGCGGGCCGGGCTCTTTACGATCTGGATGACGCAGCCGCGCTCAAGACCGGCGAGGCGGCGCAGGGCATCGACAAGGCGGCACAGTGGTTCGCCCCCGATCACCCCTACGCACGTGCGCTTGCCGACATCCGCGCGAGCCACGGGCCACGGGCCTATCCGGGCTCGCCACTGCTGGCGGCACATCTGCTGCGCGACGGCGATCCCATGCATCTGGCCGAGTTGCATCCGCGCGAGAATGCTGCACTCGATCTTGCCATGTCGCCCTACCCGGCCAGGTGTCACCTGCGCGACGGATTCGACATGGCATTCACCCTGTGCCCGCCGATGCCACGCCGGGGGCTGATGCTGATCGATCCCAGCTATGAAATAAAGACCGATTACACCGACATCCCCCGCCACATCGCCAAGCTGAACCGGGCGTGGAATGTCGGGATCATCGTACTTTGGTACCCGATCCTGACCAGCGGCGCGCACGTGCCAATGCTCGCGGCCCTGACCGCACAGCACCCGCAGGCCCTGCGCCACGAAGTCCGTTTTGCACCTGCGCGTCCGGGGCATGGGATGGTGGGTTCCGGGCTCTTTGTGCTAAACCCGCCCTACGGGCTGGCCGATGAGGCCAAAGCACTGGGCAAACGCTTTGCGGCACTGCGCTGAGTAAAAACCATCAATTGGGAGAAGAGTAATGACGAAAAAGGGTTATTGGATCGGAAACATGGATGTCCGCGATGCTGAGATTTATGACAAGTACCGTACAGCCAACGCCAAGCCCCTTGCCGAGTTCGGCGCGAAATTCCTCGTGCGCGGCGGCACCCAGCAGATCCGCGAAGGCTCCGCGAACCCGCGCACCGTCGTGATCGAATTCCCCAGCTACGCCGACGCGGTTGCGTGCTATCAAAGTGCGGCCTACCAGGCGGCCAAGGACATTCGCCTCAGCGTCGCTGACGGAAGCCTGATCATTGTTGAAGGCTACGACAGCTGAAATGTGATAGGATTGCGGGATGAAAATCCTCGCCGTCCTTCTTTTGCTGCTGCCGCACGCCGCGCAGGCCTGCGGCGCCCGCGTCTGTCTGGTGGATCCCGAAAGCCTCGCGCTGCCGCGGATCATCACCTTTGACGACACCCGTGCTTCATTTGGCCCCGGCCACCCGGTCGACGACATCCTGTTCCAGAACGGAGCAAGCTTTGGCGAACGCTTCGCGGGGCAACAGCTTTTGCGTGAGGGGTCGCATGACAAGGTTCAGGGCGCGGCGCTCGGACCGCTGACGCTGCTGCCGGGAGCCCTTGGACAGAATCTCTCGGTCGTTAGCTTCATGGGGATTTCGGTGCTCAACGGCTATGGGCATGCCGGATATCCGCGCCGCGAAGCGCAGGGCGAAGGCGCCATCGCGATCCTCTTTGATGATGACCAGTCGGCACTGTCCATCGGGCTGCGCGGGGGCGAAAGCGGTGCCGCCGAAGTGCTGTTCCTGCGCCGCGACGGTGCCCTTCTGGCGCAGGTGCCCGTCAACCCGGTGGGTGAGTTTGCCATCGGCTTCATGCGGATGGACGGCGCGGCAGACATTGCGGGGGTCGTGATGTCCAACACCGATCCGCAAGGGCTTGCCATCGAAACAATTAGGTTTGGCAAGCCACCCGACCTGAGTTAACCATACCCCATGTTCGAACGTCTATTTCCCCGCCACGCGCCGCCCTCCAGACCATTGCCGCAGCCCAACGCACAGCTTGCGCTTGGCGCGCTGCTGGTGCGCGTGGCGCTGGCCAACCACCACTATGTCGCGCAGGAAGTTGCGAAGATCGACCAGATCCTTGCCGCGACATTCACCCTCAAACCGCTGGACGCCGCAAAGCTGCGCGCGCAATGCGAGGCGCTTGAACGGCACGCTCCCGGCACGCCGGAGTTCACCGAGATCCTGCGCGCGGAAGTGCCTTATGCCGAACGCAAGGCATTGGGCGATGCGATGTGGGCCGTGGCGTTGGCCGATGGTGCACGCGACGATGCCGAAGAGGCGCAGTTGGTCGAGATCGAAACCGCCCTCGGGCTGACCGACGCCGACATCGCCGCCGCCCGGCAAAACGCATTGACCGATTTGTAAAATCCCCGCAGCCGCCTAGGTGTATTCCCATGTTTGCAGATTTCCTGAAACGGCTGACCGATCCGGCCCCCGCCCCCTTGCCTGACGCCGATGCGCGGCTGGCGCTGACCGCCTTGCTGGTGCGTGTCGCGCGCTCGGACCATGATTACAGCGACGCGGAGCGCGCGCGCATCCAAGGTATCATCAGCGCCCGTTATGGCCTTGATCCCGTCACGCGCGACGCGCTGCTGGCCGATGCCGAACAGCTTGAATCCGAGGCCCCCGATACCGTCCGCTTCACCCGTTCGATCAAGGATGCAGTTCCCTACGAGGACCGCCTCGCCGTGGTCGAGGCCCTGTGGCAGGTGGTTATGGCCGACGGAACACGGGCCAAGGAGGAGGACGCGTTGCTGCGCCTTGTGGCCAACCTGCTCGGGGTTCAGGACGTTGACAGCGCCAAGGCGCGTCGGCGCGTAGAAAATGGGCTGACCTAAGGGGAGCCTGTGCCCGCCGCGGCAGTTGTTCGTTGCACATAGGGCGATTCTGACGTCATATACCCGCTGAATTGCGAAAGATGGCCCCGACGTGATAACCAATACCCCGGTGATCGAAATCCGCGACCTCCACAAGGCTTACGGGGCACTTGAGGTGCTCAAAGGCGTGAGCATTGCCGCCCCGAGGGGGCATGTGATCTCGCTTATCGGCTCTTCGGGGTCCGGCAAATCCACCTTGCTGCGTTGCTGCAACCTGCTGGAAGACAGCCAGCAGGGCGAAGTCCTTTTCAAGGGCGAGCCGGTCAGTTGGCGCGGCAGCGGCCACGCCAGGCGGCCTTCGGATCCCAAGCAGGTGCTGCGCATCCGGACCAACCTCAGCATGGTGTTCCAACAGTTCAACCTCTGGGCCCACATGACGATCCTGCAAAACGTGATGGAGGCGCCGGTGACCGTGCTGGGCCGTGACCGCGCCGAGGTCGAGACCGCCGCGCGTGGCTATCTCGACAAGGTCGGGATCGGCGACAAATGCGATGCCTACCCTGCGCAGCTTTCGGGTGGACAACAGCAGCGCGCCGCCATCGCCCGCGCATTGTGCATGGAGCCCGAGGCATTGCTCTTTGACGAGCCGACCAGCGCGCTCGACCCCGAGCTTGAGCAGGAGGTGGTGAAGGTCATCAAGGATCTCGCCGCCGAAGGGCGCACGATGCTGATCGTCACGCACGACATGAAACTGGCCGCGGATGTATCGGACACGGTGGTGTTCCTGCATCAGGGCCTGATCGAAGAACAAGGGGCGCCGGACCAGCTGTTCGGCAACCCCTCATCAGAACGCCTGCGCGGGTTCCTTTCGGCAACCCAGGCAGCGTAACCAAACCAATAAACGGGAGTAACCATCATGAAATCCATTATCCTTGCCACGACGGCTCTTGGCCTGTTCGCGGGCATCGCGCTGGCAGACGGCCACGCGAAAACCATCCGCATGGGCACCGAGGGTGCCTACCCTCCCTACAACTTCCTCGACGACAACGGCGAAGTCGCCGGTTTCGAGCGCGAAGTGGGTGACGAGCTTTGCGCCCGCGCCGAGCTGACCTGCGAATGGGTCACCAACGAATGGGACAGCATCATTCCCAACCTGACCTCGGGTAACTACGACACCATCATCGCGGGCATGTCGATCACCGACGAGCGCGACGAGGTCATCGACTTCACGCAGAACTACATCCCGCCAGAAGCATCGCGCTACGTCGCGCTTTCCGAAGATGCCGACCTCACCGGGGTGATCGCGTCGCAGACCAGCACCATTCAGGCAGGCTATATCGCCGAGAGCGCGGCAACGCTGCTTGAATTCGCGACCGCGGACGAGCTCATTGCAGCCGTCAAGAGCGGCGAGGCGGATGCCGTCTTTTTCCAGGGTTCTTTCCTCGAGCCGATCGTCGCGAATGATCCCGAGCTTGTCTGGGTCGGTGAACCGGTTGCACTGGGCGGCGGCGTCGGCATGGGTCTGCGCGAATCCGACACCGAGCTGAAAGAGAAGTTCAACGTCGCCATCACCTCGATGAAGGAAGACGGCTCGCTGAACGCCGCGCTCAAGAAGTGGTTCGGCGACGACGCCACCCTCTACGAATAAAGACATCGCCGGGAGAGGGCGCCGCTGGTGTCCTCTCTCACCATCCTGTCCATGAGACATCGAAACCGCCCTTACTGAAAGCACTGATATCTTCAGTTTTTGCACCGATCCCGCCCAATTGGAGGGCCTCAGCTGGCTCAGCTGCTATCTGACCACGGGCAAGCACCTGAACCTGTATTGGTCGGTGCTGACGGTGCTGATCCTGCTGGCCATCACCGCGCCCACGGCGCTTGCCTTCGGCTTCGGCGGCGCGTCGGCCGCACGCTCGCGCATCGCGCCGCTGCGTTGGTTGGGCAAAACCTATATCGCGGTTGTGCGCGGCGTACCCGACATCGCGTTTTTCCTGTTCTTCGTGATCGCGCTCGATCAGGGCATCGAATACCTGCGCCACCGCGCGCTCTGCCCCGACTGGACGGATACTGTCCGGCAGGGCAATGACTTCGTTGTTTGTCAGGCCGCGAAAATGCCGCTGGGCTCGGCGCCGCAGTGGGTGCATGAAACCTACGGCTTCCTGCTGGCGGTGCTGACCTTCGCCATCGTCTTCGGCGCCTTCGCCGCCAATGTGCTGTTCGGCGCCATGCGTGCGGTTCCGCGCGCACAGATCGAAACGGCCGAGGCCTACGGCATGTCGCCGCGCCAGACCTTCTGGCGCGTTCTCGTTCCGCAGATGTGGGTCTATGCGCTGCCGGGTCTGGGCAATCTGTGGATGGTGCTGATCAAGGCCACGCCGCTGCTGTTCCTGCTCGGCGTCGAAGACGTCGTCTATTGGGCGCGTGAGCTTGGTGGCTCCAAGACACCGCGCTTTACCGATTATCCGCATGGAGATTGGCGGATGTGGTATTTCCTGGCGCTACTGGCGTTCTATCTCTTTTTCACCCGGGTTTCCGAGCTTGTGATCGCGCGCCTGATGCGCCGCCTCACCCGTGGCCAAGCCACCACCGGCGGCGAAGCGCAAAGGAAAGCCGCATGACCAGACGCTGCCGTCCAACCCACACGCGCCCAAGCCCGGCTTGCGCGCCGTATCTGACAGGGGCCGGGCGATGAGCTGCGTGCAGACCATACAGAACTACGCCCTGCGCGCGATCGGCATCGGCGAGCGCCTGTTGCCACGCGAAGATTTCACCCTGTGCGAGCAATTCACGCTGATCGGATCGGGCATGCTGTGGAACATCTATTTTGGCGCCACCGCGCTGATCCTGGGGTTCTTCTTCGCCACAGCACTCGCCCTGGGCAAGGCCAGCCCGCGCCGCGTGCTGCGCAAACCGTCCGAGTGGTTCATCTTCATCTTTCGCGGCTCGCCACTGTTCATCCAGTTCTTCTTTGGCTATTTTGTTTTTCTCAGCCTGAAATCCCAATTCGCCATTTTCGACCCTTTCACCGCCGCCTGGTTGGGGGCGCTGATCGTTCTTTTCTGCAATACCTCCGCCTATTCGGCCGAGATTTTCCATGGCGCGCTGCAATCCATTCCCAAGGGCGACGTCGAGGCGGCGGATGCCTATGGGCTGACGGGCTGGGCGCGCTTCAAACGGGTGATCTGGCCCACGATGCTGCGGCTCGCCTGGCCCGGCTACACCAACGAGGCGATCTTTCTGTTTCACGCAACGACCCTGGTCTTCGTGTCCAGCTTCCCCGCATGGCAGCAGCGCGGCGATGCGCTGTACTACGCGAGCTATTTTGCGGACAAGACATTCAACCCCTTCATCCCCTACCCGATCCTCGCGGGCTACTTCATTGTGCTGACCCTTGTGGTGATCAGCATCTTCGGCCTTGTTAACAGGCGCCTGAACCGCCACCTTCCCGCCGAGCGGCGTGAAAAAATACGCTTGCGCCCCAATCTCATACGGTAGTAAGAATAATTTGATCAAATTTCCCCGTGGCGCTGGTCAAGGGGCAGTCGACCTTATGTCCTGTGCCAGCGCACCCTAATGGTGACCTATGCACAATTGGCTTCGCAAAAATCCGAATGTTCGCACGATCCGTGTGGCCGCTGCCGACCTCAACGGCGTGCCCCGTGGTAAACGTATCCCGACCCGCTTTGCCGACAAGGTCGCGCAGGAGGGCACGCGGTTTCCGTTTTCCGCGCTGAACCTCGATATCTGGGGCGAGGACATCGACGAAAGCCCGCTGATCTTCGACAGCGGTGATCGCGACGGGGTGCTGCGCCCGACCGAGCGTGGCTTCATGCCGATGCCCTGGCTCGACGCGCCCTCGGCGCTGTTGCCGATCTGGATGTTCCACGACGATGGCCGCCCCTATGCGGGCGATCCGCGCCACGCGTTGCGCGCCGTGCTGGACCGGTTCCGCGCGCACGGGCTGACGCCGGTCTGCGCGGTCGAGCTTGAATTCTTTCTCATCGATGACAGCGGGCGCAAGCTTCAGGTGCCGCCCTCGCCGCGCTCGGGCAAGCGCCGCAAGGGGGCCGAAACCCTCAGCATCCGCGCACTGGATCAGTTCGACCAGTTCTTTACCGATCTCTATGACGCCTGCGAGGAAATGGACATTCCCGCCGATACCGCCATTTCCGAGGCCGGTCTGGGCCAGTTCGAGATCAACATGATGCATTGCGACGACGCCCTGCGCGCCGCCGATGACGCGTGGCTGTTCAAGATGCTGGTGGGCGGGCTGGCCCGGCGCCACGGCTTCGCGGCCAGTTTCATGGCCAAACCCTACAAGGATTATCCCGGCTCGGGGCTGCATGTGCATTTCTCGGTGCTGGATGCGCAGGGTAACAATGTCTTTGACAATGGCGGCCCCGAAGGCACCGCCGTCATGCGCCACGCGGTCGCGGGCTGTCTGGAGGCGATGCCCGGCTCGGCGCTGGTCTTTGCCCCCCATGCCAACAGCTTTGACCGGATGGTGCCCGGCAGCCATGCGCCCACCGGGATCTCCTGGGCGTATGAAAACCGCACCGCGTCGATCCGCATTCCCTCGGGCGATCCGCGCGCGCGCCGGATCGAACACCGGGTGTCGGGCGGCGACGTGAACCCCTACCTGATGCTGGCCGCCGTTCTGGGCGCCGCCATCAACGGCATCGAAGACGCCAAGGAGCCACCCGCCCCCATCACCGGCAACGCCTATGCCGCGGATCTGCCGCAGATCCCGCACACCTGGGCGACGGCGATCGACGCCTTCGAACATGACCCCGCGATCGCGCGGATATTTCCCTCCGAACTGATCCAGAATCTGGTGCTGACCAAACGGCAGGAATTGCACTATATGGAGGAACTGACACCTGCCGAGCAGGTCGAAATCTATCTGGACACGGTGTAGCCGACATGAATATCGCAATCTTGCAAACCGGACATTCGCCGGACGCCATGATCGACGAAATGGGCGACTACGCCGATATGTTCAAACGGCTCCTGTCGGACCATGACATGACCTTCGACACCTATTCGGTGGTCGACGGCGTCTTTCCCGACGGGCCGGACGCCGCCGACGGCTGGCTGATCACCGGGTCCAAGCATGGCGCCTATGAAGACCACGACTGGATCCCGCCCCTCGAGGCGCTGATCCGCGACATCCACGCGACAGACCGGCCGATGATCGGCGTCTGCTTTGGCCACCAGATCATCGCACAGGCGCTGGGCGGAAAGGTCGAGAAATTCGCGGGCGGCTGGTCGGTCGGGCGCACCGAATATGTTCTGAACGGCGAAACAGTGGCGCTCAATGCCTGGCATCAGGATCAGGTCACTGCCCTGCCCGAAGGCGCGCGCGTGGTGGGCTCCAATGCGTTTTGCGCCAATGCGATGCTGGCCTATGGCGACCGGATCTGGACGGTGCAGGCGCACCCCGAATTCCCTTCCGCCTATATTGACGGTTTGATTCGGCACCGCGGCAGCGGAGTCGTGCCGGAGGAACAACTGGCCGCCGCAACCGCGTTGCTGGACCAGCCCAACGACAACACAAGAGTCGCCGCCTTCATGGCGGATTTCTTCAAAAGCAAGGCAGAGACCTGATGTCTGACTGGATCGACAACCTGCCCCCTGCGGCACAGGAATACCTGAGGGACCGGCGCCTGGACGAAGTCGAATGCGTGATCCCGGACCTGCCGGGCATCGCGCGCGGCAAGGCCGTGCCAGCGAAGAAATTCGCCCGGCAGGAGATGTTTCACCTGCCCGACAGCATCTTCTACCAGACCATCACCGGCAATTGGGGCGAAGCCGCGGGCGACGATGGCTTTATCGAAAAGGACATGATCCTGCGCCCGGACATGTCCACCGCGACCGCCGCGCCCTGGACTGCGGACTGGACGCTCCAGGTTATCCATGACGCCTATGACCGTGACGGAAAGCCCGTGCCGTTTTCGCCGCGCAACGTGCTCAAACGTGTCGTTGATCTATATCGCGCGCAAGGCTGGGAACCTGTTGTCGCGCCGGAAATGGAGTTCTTCCTGACCGCGCGCAACCTGGACCCCGCGCAGGAAATCAAGCCGATGATGGGCCGGTCAGGCCGTCCCGCAGCCGCGCGCCAAGCCTATTCCATGACTGCCGTGGACGAATTCGGCCCGGTGATCGACGACATCTATGATTTCGCCGAGGCGCAGGGCTTTGAGATCGACGGCATCACGCAGGAAGGCGGCGCAGGGCAGTTGGAGATCAACCTGCTGCATGGCGATCCCGTGCGGCTGGCCGATGAGGTCTTCTATTTCAAGCGGCTGATCCGCGAGGCGGCCTTGCGTCACGACTGCTACGCCACCTTCATGGCCAAACCGATCGCAGAGGAACCCGGATCGGCGATGCACATCCATCATTCGGTGCTGGACACGAAGACCGGCGCGAATATTTTTTCCGGACCACAAGGGGGCGAGACGGATGCTTTCATGCATTTCATCGCGGGGCTGCAGAACCACATGCCCGCCGCCCTCGCGGTGATCGCGCCCTACGTCAACAGCTATCGCCGCTACGTCAAGGATCACGCCGCCCCCATCAACCTCGAATGGGGCCGCGATAACCGCACCACGGGCATCCGGGTGCCGATTTCGGACCCGAACGCGCGGCGGGTCGAAAACCGGCTCGCCGGGATGGACTGCAACCCGTATCTGGGCATCGCCGCTTCGCTGGCCTGCGGTTATCTGGGGATGATGGAGGGCCGGAAACCGGCGCCGGAATTCAAGGGTGACGCCTACGATGGCGACGGAGACATCCCGCGTACCATGGGCGAAGCGCTGCGGATTTTCGAGACGGCAACTGATCTGCACGAGGTGCTGGGGCCGGAATTCGCGCGGGTCTATCGGATCGTTAAGGATGCGGAATATGACGAGTTCCTTCAGGTCATCTCCCCTTGGGAGCGCGAACATCTGCTGCTGAACGTCTGATCGCAGCGGCCGGAAAAAGGGGGCGCGGATGAACCTGCTCTATGCCAACGACCGCAGGGGCGAATACCCCGACAGCTGGTACGCAGCGACGGCGAAACCGCTTGCCCCCTTTGCACCACTGCGCGGCGCGCACAAGGCTGACGTCTGCATCGTCGGTGCGGGCTATACCGGGCTGTCGGCGGCGCTGCATCTGGCGCAGGCGGGGCGCGATGTCGTGCTGCTTGATGCGCAGCGCGTGGGCTTCGGGGCCTCGGGGCGCAATGGCGGACAGCTGGGCACTGGCCAGCGTAAGGACCAGGACGATCTCGAAGCTTTGGTAGGTGATCATCAGGCCGCCCGGCTGTGGGATCTGGCCGAGGATGCCAAGGCACTGGTAAAGCGGTTGATCGCGACACATGACATTGATTGCGATCTCAAGCCCGGCATCGCCTGGACCGGGTCGACCGAGGCCGAAGTCAGGGACCTGCATCGCTATGCCGAGCACCTGACACGCGTCTACGGCTATGACCAGATCGAGACGCTTGATCATGCCGCGCTGCAATCGGTGTGCCCCTCGCCTGACTACAAGGGCGGCACGCTCGACATGGGGGCGGCGCATCTGCATCCGCTGAACTATGCCCTCGGCCTTGCCCGTGCGGCGGCTGACGCGGGCGTGCGAATTCACGAAGGCAGCGCCGTGCACGGGATCGACACAGGCACCCCGGCCACGGTGCGCACAGACGCCGGGCATGTGGTGGCAGACCATGTGATCCTGGCCTGCAATGGCTATCTGGGCGGACTGGATCGGCGGGTGGCGGCCCGCGTGATGCCGATCAACAATTTCATCGCGGCGACAGAGCCGCTCGGCGACCGGGTAGGCGACGTGCTGCCACGCGATGTGGCCGTGGCCGACAGCCGTTTCGTGGTCAACTATTTCCGGCTCAGTCATGACGGCAGACTTCTGTTCGGAGGCGGCGAAACCTACGGCTACCGCTTTCCCCGCGATATCTCCGAAAAGGTGCGCAAACCGATGTCGGTGATCTTTCCCCAGCTCAAGGACGTCCAGATCGATTATGCCTGGGGCGGGACGCTGGGCATCACCATGCGCCGCCTGCCCTATCTGGCGCGTTTGGGTCGCAACATGCTGTCTGCCTCAGGCTATTCGGGACATGGCGTTGGCACCGCAACACACGCGGGCGCACTGATGGCGCGGGCAATCGAAGGCGATGGAGACGGCTTTGACACGATGGCCGCTCTGCCCAGCACGCCCTTTCCCGGCGGAGCAGCGATGCGCTCGCCGCTACTGGTCCTGGCGATGAGCTGGTATGCCCTGCGCGATCGGCTTGGGGTCTGACGCGCCTTCTGCGTCAGTCAAGGAACCACCTGGCCGCATCACATGATACGCATCGCACCGGAGGTTCCACCTGTGGATGCCATGATGTCGTCGCAGGGCCACAGGCCCTGCGTCCGCCGGATCACTTCAGCTTTGACAGTTTTTCCTGCAATTCGGCCAGTTGACGCTTGATCGCATCCAGATCCTCGCCGCTGTCCGGGGTGCTCTCGCTTTCAGGCGTCTGCGGCGACTTGCCTGTCCCCGGCCATCCTCCGGTCATCGCCTTGAGAAACACTTCCTGTTGCGCCTGCATCGCGTCAAATCCCGGCATCTTCGCCAGCGGATTCATCGAGGTCATATTTTCCATCACCTTCGCCTGCCCATCGCGCAGCATCGCAAAGGACTGCTGAAGGAATGCAGGCACCACGCTGACCTTGCCGGTCATATAGCTGCGCACAAGATCGTTGAGTACATCGACCGGCAGGACGCTCTCGCCGCGGCTTTCATGCTCGGCGATGATCTGAAGGAGGTATTGCCGCGTAAGGTCGTCACCGGATTTCAGATCCACGATCTGGACTTCGCGGCCATCCCGGATGAATCCCGCGATATCTTCCAGCGTCACGTAATCGCTGGTCTCTGTATTATAAAGCCGCCTACTGGCGTATCTCTTGATCAGAAGGGGTTTGCCCGTTTCCGCCACGTAAGTTACTCCCGATACGTTCGCTGCACTGCAGCCTAGACGCCGCAATGCAAAAAAGAAAGGGCGAGCTGTCACCAGCTCGCCCCATGTGCAAATCTCTCAGGGAGGAGAAGACGTGCTATCGTATCTGACGACTTACTTGGCCGTCGCTTTTTTCGCTGCGGCTTGAACGTCGTTTGTCGCTTTGGACATCGCGGCGGTCGCATCCTCGGAGATGTCCTTGCCTGCGGCCATCATCAGCTCGACGGTGTCCATCTGGACCTTCTTCGCGACTTCGGCGAAAGCGGCCATGTGCTCGGCTGCGGATTCCGAATAGGCGGTCGCAAAGTCTGTCATCGCCTTGGCGTAATCCGCAGGGTCGGATTTGGCTTTCGACATTTCAGTCAGCTTCGTGACGGTTTCTTTGGTCCAAGCCGATGAAATCTCTGTTGATTTCTCGACTGCGCTCAGCGCGACGCCCGACAGTTTCTCGTTCAGGGTCGCTGTCGTCTTGAACGATGCTTCCATCGAGGACGTATCCACGGGGAATGCGCCCATCATGTCTTTCATCATCGCCGCGACGTCAGGTGTTTTTGCAGTAGCCATTGTATTCAGTCCTTGTTTGCTTTGGGCCGGCCGAATGCACCGGCTGAATTTCTCCGCGCGTCAAAGCTCTTCCATGACGCTGCGTCTGCAAACGTTATACATGCTGCAGCGCGGCATATCAAGCTTTTTCTGCACTGCAGCATTGGCATTGCAAGAGCGCTGAAACCCGTTTCGGATCAGCCCCTTGCCTTTACGGCAACATAGGTCCCCGGCGCATCGCCCAGAATTTTTCTGCCATCGTCGCCGGGCGTGCGGGCGGGAATCATCTTGCCCGAACGCGCGTCGAGCCACTTTTCCCAGCGCGGCCACCAGGATCCGTTCGTGAAATCGGCCCCCTTGAGCCAATCCTCATAGGACTGGTCCAGATTCTCGTTGGTGTAATGGCCGTATTTTCCCTTGCTCGGCGGGTTCACAATCCCCGCGATATGGCCCGACTGGGTCATGATAAAGGTCTTGTCACGGCTGCCCATCTGCTGGATGCCGCGATAGCTGTCTTTCCACGGCGCGATATGATCGGTCTCGCAGGCGATGGCACACAGCGGCACGTCCACATCACCCAGTTCGAGATGTTGGCCCATCAGATCAAAACCCCCGTCGGCCAGTTCGTTGCCCTGGCACAGGCCCCGCAGGTACTGCATCGCCATCTTTGCAGGCAGGTTGGCACCGTCGCCGTTCCAGTACAGCAGATCGAAGGCCGGTGGCGTCTCGCCCATCAGATAGCTCTTGACCGCCGGGCCATAGACCAGATCGTTGGACCGCAGGAACGAGAACGTGCGCGCCATGATGATCGACGGCAGCATGCCCTTGTCCTTTGTCTCGGCTTCGATCCCGTCGATGAAATCATCCGTCAGGAACGGCTGGAATTCACCCTGATCGCTGAAGTCCGTCAGCGCGGTAAAGAAGGTCGCCGACTTGATCGACTTGTCGCCTTTTTGTTTGAGTGCAGACAGCGTCAGCGCCAGCGTGGTGCCCGCAATGCAATAGCCGACGGCATTGACCTGTTTTTCTCCGGTGATCGCCTTCACTTCGCGGATCGCGGCCAGATAGCCGTCCTCGATGTAATCCTCCATGCCGACATCGCGGTAGCTGTTGTCGGGATTGACCCAGGACACCATGAACAGCGTATAGCCCTGATCCACGATCCATTTCACGAGCGAGTTCTGCTCCTTGAGATCGAGAATGTAGAATTTGTTGATCCACGGCGGAAACACAATCAGCGGTGTCGCGTGGACCTCTTCGGTGGAGGGGCTGTACTGGATCAACTCGAACATGCGGTTGCGATAGACGACCTTGCCCGGTGAGGTGGCGATATTGCTGCCCAGCTCGAACGCATCCTCATCCGCGAGCCGCACGATCAGTTCACCGTTGTTCGCCTCCAGGTCGGAAATCAGGTTTTCCAGCCCCTTGATCAGGCTCTCGCCTTCCGTCTCGACCGCGCGTTGCAGCGCATCCGGATTGGTGGGCAGGAAATTCGTCGGGCTCATCATGTCGATGATCTGACGGCTGAAGTACTTGAGCCGCTGCTTTTCGCGCGGGTCCATGTCTTCTACCTCGTCGACGGCCCGCGAAAGCGATTCAGCGTTGATCAAGTATTGTTGCTTCACGAAATTGAAGTATGGATGGCTCTCCCACATCGGATTGGCAAAGCGGCGGTCCTTGGCGGTGCGATCCTGGGGCGCGGTCATCGTTCCCTTGGCCATCGCCTGTTGCGCCTCGACGAAATGGGTGACGGATCTGGTCCAGTATTCCAGCTGATGTTCGAACAGTTTTGCAGGGTTTGTCACGGCCTCTTGCAAGTAAGCCTGGGCAGCCTTGGCAAACAGATCGTGATTCGGTGCGTCCAGCGACGCCTGGTGTGTCGTTCGGTGTGCAAGAACCTGCGTAAGCCTTTCACGCAAGGCATCCACTTTGTTCAGATTTTCGGTCATCCGGGCGATGGATGCCGCGGTGGGTTGGACGGTATCTTTTGTTTCAGTTGTCATCTCAATACTTTCATCCTATGTTTGCACCTGCAGCATTTCGTCCACGCCGCCCGCGTTAGGCAGGGGAACGACGAATAGCACAAGCCCTCCGGGAGGGCACAAGAACAGGAGTTCCCCAATGCGCTTTATGGCATCTTACGACCTGATGGAGACAGTTCGCAACACGAACCAATGGCTCGGAGCATCCGCCCTTGCGATGGCATCATACCCTGCCTTCTCTATGTTCCCCAACCCCGCGTTGCAATGGATGGGCGCCTGGGGCGAGGTTACAGAACGCACTTTCAGCCGTATGGTGCAAAAACCGGACTGGAACATTCCGCCGATTTCCGGCGCGGACGGGCAGGATCACATCGTTTCCCCCGTCATTGAACGGCCCGGCCATTTTGGGGATCTGCTGCACTTTTCGGTGCACGGCCGCGAAAAAATGAAGCGCAAGGTGCTGCTGGTGGCGCCCATGTCCGGGCACTATGCGACGCTTCTGCGCTCGACCGTGATCAGCCTCCTGCCCGA
>JBFFQZ010000028.1:0-16334 GCA_041573235.1 Sulfitobacter sp.
ACAGCGGAAACCGCACGTACAGCATCACTGCCAGGCGGATTATCTCACGGCTCGTTTTGAAATAGCGAAATGGATCAGCTTTGGTCATCCGACGAGGCTACGAAACCACCCTGCCCGCCTCAAGCCAGTTTCTTCTGACAATGCCCGTCTCTGCGCTTAACCCGGAAAGCCAAGCGACGGAACTCACGACACAATTGCACGGCAAACCCTCAGCTGCTCAAATAACGGGAGTGTCTGGCTGGGATGGTAGGATTCGAACCTACGGTACACTGTACCAAAAACAGTTGCCTTACCACTTGGCTACATCCCAACGTGGGCCGTTAAATAGGGCGGGTTGGCGCGGGGTGCAAGCCTTTATCTGCACGAAAACCGATCAACACCAATCTTATTCCTGCGCCTCATTCCCGCACGGCATCTCACTGGGCTCTTTGGCATGATCAAGGTCCAAGATTTCATGCAGTTGCTGGTCTTCGGCCGGCTCCGGTACGTGGCAGCAGCAGACCGGCTTCCGGCATTGCGAGGGAAGTTCGCGATTCGGATCGTGAACATGATCGCGTCGGGGCGTGGATGTGATTGCCGTCAAAGCTGGGCAGGATTTCAGGCGGATCACCTTGCCTGTGGATGCCCACGATGAAAGCGATCGGCGCGAACCATTTCAAATGACCTGTCCCGCGGGCCGAAAAACCGAACCAGACGATCGACATGAAGGCGGAAAATGCGATCAACTCCAGCGGCAGAAATCTTGGGGCGAAGATCTCGGGAGCAGCCGGATGGCGAAACCATCAATGCAAAATGGTGTTTTGCGCCGGCCGGGGCGCGTGGCTGTCTTTGGTTATCGGCACGCAGACCTCGCAGACGAGCCTGCACATATCTTCGTTTGAACGGTCCCACCATCAGATCACAGGATCGAGCACCTATCCGCCCGTAAGCGCGAGCCACAACCAGAGCAGACCGATATAGGTCAATTGATGCATCAGTTGATCCACACCGAATGCGCGCCAGAATACCGACGTATCCGGTCCCTTGTCGACCTTGTCGGAAAAGGCGCCTTTCAACCAGTCGACGTGGTAATGGCAAATCAGATCAAGCAACCCCAGCACAAGCGCCAGTGAAAACGAGACGCCAACGGTCAGGAACGCAAGGAATGTCAGCACGCCATGTACGCCCGCATGCTGCATGCGGCCAAGGTGCACATAGGCCCCCCGCCCTGCCAGCATCCGCTCCGTCTGCATGAAAAAATCGCCAAGCATGTGCTTGAGCTGAAGAAGGACGCAGATGATCAGAACGTTTTGTAAAACTTCGGTCAAGAAAAATTCCTTTCCATACTTCAACCGTAGCGCGCATTCCAGAAATCGCAATTCATTTGATTGGCTGCGATCAGCGATCTAATCTCGTCACCCCTCAATGTGTCTCCACCTTGGCATTGGACAGGTCCCATCGAACGTTCGCTCTTTGGTTTCATCTGGAAATACTCAAAGCGCGAGCAATTCACCCTTCTCTTTCTCACACTCCTGCTTTTTCCCTTTCTTTACCTGACACTTGAGCTGCCAAAGCGGATCGTCAACGACGCCATCGGCGCGCCTTCGAATGAGATCGAAGTCCTTGGTGTCGTCGTTGGTCAGATTCATTACCTCATGATTCTTTGCATTTTGTTTCTTTGCGCGGTGCTTGTGCATGGAACGATGAAGATGCGCATCAACACGATGAAAGGCATCCTGTTCGAGCGGATGCTGCGGCGGCTGCGCTATCAGCTGATCACCCGGCTCTTTCGCTTTCCCAAACCCTTCTTCCAGCGCAACAGCCAAGCCGAGATCGTGTCGATGGTCACCTCCGAAGCCGAGCCGTTGGGTGGGATGATGGGCGACGCGATCTCGCAACCGGTGATGCAGGCGGGCCAGATGCTGACGATCCTCACTTTCCTGTTCCTGCAAAGCCCGTGGTTCGGGTTGGCGGCCATTTCGATGATCCCGGTTCAGGCCTGGCTTGTTCCCATGCTGCAAAGGCAGGTCAATGCGCTCAATAAAAAGCGCCTGCGCGAACTGGCGGGCGAAATTGGAGAGACCGCGGCAGGGGTCCCCGCGTTGCGCACATCGGGCGGATACCGGTTCCGAGCAGCACAGATCACCAGCCAGTTGGGGCGGCTGTTCTTCATCCGGCTCAGCATCTACAAGAAAAAGTTCTTCATGAAGTTTCTCAACAACTTCCTGACCCAGATGACCCCGTTCTTCTTCTTTTCCATTGGCGGGTACCTGGTGATCGTCGGCCATGTGTCCATCGGGGCGCTGGTAGCGGCGCTCGCCGCCTACAAGGATCTGTCGAGCCCGTGGAACGAGCTGTTGAGCTATTACACCCGCGCCCATGGAATGAGCCAGCGCTGGACGCTTGTGACCGAGCGTTTCAAACCCGTCCGACATCTTCGTGCTGGACCGGGTGTTGAGCAGCTATGACGACGACACCCGTTTCAACGCCCTGCGGCGCCTACCCGAAGAGATGCCCGAGGCCACGATCATCTTCCTTGATGATAGCGTCAGGCATCCTGAGCATTTCGACCTCTACATCGAGCTGTCGCAGGGTCGGATCACCCACGGCAGCGCCGCACAACCGCACGAGTAAGCCTCGACAACGATCGAGCCGGATTTCGCCAGCAAACTTCAAGCGCTTGAAAGCACCGACCTGTTCGCCAATCTGGTGCGCAAGCAGATGCGGCTCCTGGCGTTTTCCGCGCAGTGGTTCGATTTTCCCGCGGGGTATATGGTATTTTCGAAAGGCGATGATCCCGCGGACGGCGTGTTCCTGATCCAGAGCGGCGAAGCGGAGTTCCTTGATACCACGCTGGATGGCGACCTGCGCCATGTGCGCACCCTTGGAAAGGGGGCACTGGTGGGCGAGTTGGCGTTGATCATGCATCGGCCCCGCACGCTCAGCATGCGGGCGCGCACCGCCGTGCGTGGCTTGCGCATCGGCGGCGAAGAGTTTCTGGCCGTGCCGCAAAACGACCCGACCGCGGCAATCAAGATGCTGCAAATGATCACCGGTTATCTGATCAAGGCACCCGATCTCGCGGGGACAGGTCAGGCACCGCATTCGGGGTCTCACTGATGGCAAGACGGAGATGCCCCTCCGACATCAAATGCATTCGCTGTGCCGCGCCGGAAACCGGCCCGCCCCGAAGACCATCAGGACCGCCGGGCAGTCGCTGACAGATGCATGAGATGGCGCATCCGAATATCACCGAACCAGCATCATTTAGGCGGCAAGATGTAAACATGCGCTCCCCGCTCCCTGCGCGTTCCCAGTGGTGCGTCAGATAACGACAAACCGCGCAACTCACGGATGGGCAGACGTCTTAGTCCAGAAAACTGCTGTAGGGGATAAAGCGTACCGGATCGCCGGGGGTGATCTCCTGCGCGGGCTCGTCCAGCTCGACCAGCCCCTCGGCCCAGCTCAGCCCGCTGATCCGGCCCGACCCTTCGGAGGCAAAGACCTCGACCCGGCCGTCGCGCATGCGGGCGCGCAGGTATTCGCGGCGACCCGGTTTCTTGCGCTTGGCAAAGGCGGCGGGCACCATGAACCCCTGCGGCATGCGCCAATCGGCACCGGCCAGCAGTGCCAGCGCCGGACGGGCAAAGATCAGCGCGCAAACCAGTGCGGCGACCGGGTTGCCCGGCAGGCCGAACACAGGCACCCCGTCCCACATGCCCAGCGCCAGCGGGCGACCGGGTTTGAGCGCCACGCGCCAGACCGCCATCGCACCCGCCTCGGCCAACAGCGCAGAGACGTGATCCTCATCCCCCGCCGACGCGCCGCCACTGGTCAGGATCGCGTCGACCTGCGCCGTGTCGAGGCGCGCACGCAGGGCGGCGCGGTCGTCGCGCACGAGGCCCAGATCCACCGGATCATGGCCCAGCTGCGTCAGCAGCCCCAACAGCATTGGCCGGTTTGCATCAAATATCTGCCCCGGCGCGGCGGGGGCGCCGGGCGGCACCAGCTCGTCCCCTGTGGACAGCACACCGACCCGCAGGGGGCGGCGCACCGGCACCTCGGCCACGCCGGTGGCGGCCAGCAGCGCCAGATCGGCGGGCGTGATCCGGCGCCCGGCTGCCAGAACCGGATCGCCCGCCACCACGTCCTCGCCCGCGCGGCGGGTGTTGGCGCCCTGTTTCAACGGGCCGTTGAGGGCGATGTGGCCGCCACTGACCACGACGTCCTCTTGCAGGACAACCGTGTCGACCCCGTCGGGTAGAGCGGCGCCGGTCAGTACCCGGATGGCGTGGCCCGGCGGCAGCGCAGCAGGGGCGTCGCCCGCAGCAGCCCGCCCCGGCGCCAGCGGCAGCCGATGCGCCCCCGCGCCCAGCCCGCCCGCAAAGCCATAGCCGTCTACCGCCGTATTCGGCAGGGCCGGATTGGCGCGCACGGCGGACACATCAGCCGCCGCCACGCGGCCCAGCGCGCGGCTCAGCGGCAGGGTCTCGCGCCCGGTCACCGGCACAAGGCGCGCGCGCAAGGTCTCGAGCGCTTCTGCCACGGGCGTCCAATGCACCCCCTGCGGCAGGGCAAAACAATCGTTGCGCAAGGGCGGTGCCTCTGCGGCCTGCGCGGTCAGCGCATCCGACAGGCCCGCGCCGAGGATCCATGCCTCGTGCCGGGCCTGCGGCGGAACCTGCACCATGTGGTCGGCCAGCATCCCTTCCGGCAGCCGGGCCAGCGCATCCGCCAGAAGCCGCACCTGCGCCCGGTCGCGAATCTCATCTGCATCCGCAGCCTTCACGGCCGCTTCAATCACACCGGGCCAGATTTCGGCAAGCACCACGGGGGCCTCATCCCACGGCTCAAACGGCCAGACGGCCACGCCCTCGCGGCGCCTCAGCCGGTTCAGCATGGGCAGGCCCATCATCACCTGCCCGCCCACCGTCGGCGGAAACGCCAGCTGGAAACACGACGACGACGCACCCGCAACGGTGTCGCACAGCCGCCTTTCCGCCACGGTGTCAAAGCGGATACCAGCCTTGCGATAGGGGATTCCCGGCCAGCGGTCGCGGTGCGGCTTGCCCCAGAACGGACCCGGCCCCTCGAACAGCGCGTTCAGCGTTTCGGCCACATCGTAGCGGTTGTTGCTGCCGTCGGCGGCATCCTCGATCCGGTCCTCGAACCAATCCCACAGGGCAAAGGGATCGTCCGATCCGGTCACGTGCCGGGCAAATCCGGCCGGATAGCCAAACGGAAAATCAAACGCCGCAAGCAGCCTGCGGCCCGCCGCCTGTTCTGCCTCGATCAAGGCGGTGATATGGGCCTCGGCCTCGGCACGGGTGCGGCAATAGACAGGCTCCTGCGACACGCCGCCGCGGTTGAGACCCAGCCAGATCGCGTCCTTGGAGGGACGCGCAGGCGCACGGCGGGCCGCTGACCAATCGGCCACTAGGATTGTGTCAAACCCGCTCACAGGCCAACGTCGGCAAGGATGAAATCGGCGATGGCGCCGGTATCGTCGAGATCGAACACCGGGCAATCGAGCGCAGGCGCGCTGTCGCTGGCCACGGCGCGCACGGTCGGATCGTCCGGCGCGATCAGCGGATTGCCGGTTTCGGCGCGGTGGGCCTCGACCTTGGGGTGGGCGTCGCGTTTGTAGCCTTCGATCAACACCAGATCGACCGGCGCGAGCTGTTCCAGCAACTCTGCCAGCGTCGGTTCGGGCGCGCCGCGCAGCTCGTGCATCAGCGCAAAGCGGTGGCGCGAGGCCAACAGCACCTCGCGCGCGCCCGCCTCGCGGTGGCGAAAGCTGTCCTTGCCGGGGTGATCGACGTCAAAGCTGTGATGGGCGTGTTTCACGGTCGAGACGGTAAATCCGCGCGCCGTGATCTCGGCCACGAGCCGCTCCATCAGGCCGGTCTTGCCCGCGTTCTTCCAGCCCACAACGCCATAAAGCCTCATAACATCGCCTCTGCTTTTTCCAGATCTTCAGGAGTGTTGACGTTGAAGAACGCGCTTTCGTCGGGGAAAAGCGCGGTGCGTCCGCCGTGCTGGTCGGTCCAAAGCACGACTTTGCGCAGCCCCCCCGCCAGCGCCGCGCGCAGATCGTCGCGCAACGCCACGGGCCAGAGGCCGAAGGTCGGATGCCGCGCACGCCCGCGCCGCGCATCCGGCGTCTCGGCGAGGACCAGCGGATGGGTCATCCCTTCGGAGGCGTACAACAACTGCGGGACCAGGTCGCAGGGAAAGAACGGCGTGTCGGCGGCGGCGGTCACGATCGTCTCGGCCCCCTGCGCTGCGGCCCAGTCCAGCCCGGCCAGAACCCCCGCCAATGGTCCGGCGAACCCCGCGATGCTGTCAGGCAGCACCGGCAGGCCGAACCGCACGAACCGCGCGGGATCGCCGTTGGCATTCAGGGCGAGGTCGGCCACCTGCGGGGCCAGACGTCCAATGACACGGTCCAGCAGGGACTGTCCGCCAAGCGTCAACAGCCCCTTGTCGCCACCACCCATGCGGGTCGCCTGCCCCCCCGCGAGAATCACTCCCAAAGGCTGCTTCATCGCGCATCTCCCGGCCGGGCGGTCGTGCGGTGCAGCGCGCTCATGCGCCCCCCTTTCGGCCCGCGCGGCGCGGCTCTTCCGCGATGCTGCCAGGATCTGCATCGCGCACCAAGCGGGTTTCGCCGGACAGGCAGATGAACCGCCGCCCCTTCATCCGCCCGATCAGGGTCAGGCCCAGTTTCTGCGCGATCTCGACCCCCCAGGCGGTGAATCCCGACCGCGAGGCCAGCACCGGAATGCCCATCATCGCTGTCTTGATCACCATCTCAGAGGTCAGCCGCCCGGTGGTATAGAGGATCTTGTCCGACGCGCCGACCCCTTGGGCCAGCATCCAGCCCGCGATCTTGTCGACCGCGTTGTGGCGGCCCACGTCCTCCATGTAGACCAGCGGCCGGTCGCCCTGGCACAGGACCGTGCCATGGATCGCACCGGCCTCAAGATACAGGCTCGGCGTGCGGTTGATGCTGGCCGATAACGCATAGAGCCAGGACGTGCGCACCTCGACCTGCGGCAGCACCACGCCCTCCAGCCCCTCCATCATGTCGCCAAAGACCGTGCCGACCGCGCATCCGCTGGTGCGAGTCTTGCGGCGCATCTTGTCTTCGTAGTCGGTCTGCCGGGCGGTGCGCACCACGACGGTTTCCAACTCTTCGTCATAGTCGACGCCGGTGATTTCATCCTCGGCGCGCAGCATCCCCTGATTGCGCAGGAAACCCATCGCCAGGTAGTCAGGATAGTCGCCGATGGTCATCGCAGTGACGATTTCCTGGCCGTTGAGGTAGATCGTCAGGGGCCGTTCCTCGACCACGCGGATGTCGGTCACCCGGCCGTCCTGATCGTGCCCGGTCACCGCCCGCGTCAGCCGCGCCGCCGCAGGATCCGGGGCGATCAGATACGCGTCGATATCTTCGTTTCGTGCCAATTGCATGCCCTTTCGCAAAGCGGTACGGAGGTGCGTGTAACCTAAGGACATCGCATGACCTCCGCCAGTCGCAAATCCTACTACCGGCAAGGGGTGCTTGCCGGCAGCCCCTTCGTCCTCGTGATCGTCCCCTTTTCCACGTTGTTCGGCGTTCTCGCGACCGAAGCGGGGCTGACCGTGGCCGAAACGCTGGCCTTTTCGGTCGTTGTGATCGCGGGGGCCGCGCAATTCACGGCCTTGCAGCTGATGCAGGAGAACGCGCCGACGCTTATCGTGCTGATCTCGGCGCTGGCCGTGAACCTGCGCATGGCGATGTATTCGGCGTCCCTGACGCCCTATATCGGCGCCGCTCCGCTGTGGCAGCGCGCCCTGTGCGCCTATGTAACGGTCGATCAATCCTATGTCGTGGGCATCGCCCGCTTCGAGGCGGAGCCGCAGATGACCGTGGGCCAGCGGGTGTCGTATTTTCTGGGCGCGGTAACGCCCGTGGTGCCGCTGTGGTACGCCTTCACGCTGGTGGGAGCGCTGGTGGGCGCAAAGGTGCCCGAGGGGCTGGCGCTTGATTTCGCGATTCCAATCACCTTTCTTGCGATGATCGCCCCGATGTTCCGGACACTGGCCCATTTGATCGCAGCTTTGGTGGCGGTGCTGGTCAGCATACTGGTAGCGGGGACACCCTATTCACTGGGGCTGATCATAGCGGGGGCCGCGGGGATGATGGCCGGGGCGCAGACCGAAGTGTGGCTGGCGCGGCGGGGGGTGAAGGTATGACCGACAACATAACGCTTTGGACCGTGATCATCGGCCTCGGGGTCGGCAGCTTTGCCTTGAGGTTCGTCTTTACCGGGTTGGTGGGCGATCGCGCGATGCCGGATTGGCTGCTGCGGCATCTGCGCTATACCGCCGTTGCGATCCTGCCCGCGCTGGTCGCGCCGCAGGTGGTCTGGCCCGCAGCCACCGATGGGGTTTTCGACATTCCGCGCGCCGCGGCTGCCGCCGTGACGCTGGGTGTGGGACTGGCCACGAAAAACGTGCTGCTCGCCATTTTCGGCGGCGCGGTGACGCTGTACGGGCTGCTGTACCTACTCGGTTAACGCCATGACGCCATTGCGGACATCGCCGCTGTCGTTCTCGTAGTAACGCGCGGTTTTCACACCTGGCACCTGTTCCATCTGGTCCATCAGCTTGAGCGGGGAAAACCCGCCGCGGATCTCCTGAAACCCCGGCACCTGACCCAGGATAGCCGATGTGGCCGAGGCGCAGAACGCGCTGGGAACCGCGCCACGCGCCTGCACCAGTTGCAGCGCGCGTTCGGCCTGGGCCGGGCTGACCTCGATTTCCTGGGATACGACGTGGAAGGTCTCGCGCGCGTGGGCGGATTTGTACAACTGCACCCAATCCGGAGACATGCCGAACAGCACATCGCCCCGCTCAGGCACCTGCGGATGATTGAACGACCCCGCGGGATCAAAGATCACCGCCTGCGAGCCTTCGATCAAAAGTGCGGTATGCGCGCCGGTGCCCGACGTGTTGTTGACCATCGTGAAGACCGTCAGTTTTGGCTGACCGTCGGGAACATAGACCGCCGCGTCGATTTCCGCCGCCGACGATTCCTTGCCCTTTTGGGCACAGCCCGCAACGAGGACCGCGCCAAGCGCAAGCGCCAGAACAGGTTTGATCATTAATTCAGCGGGCGAAGATCGCCAGGAAAACGAGAATCGCAAGGATCACGATCACCGTGCGGGTCACGAATGTGACGAAGCCGTTGAATGTCTTTTCCTGAACGTCGGTGTTCATGGTGCCGTGCTCATGCTCTGCCATGGTTCTTTTCCTGTCGTGGTAACTGTTCACTGCGGGCTGATTACGGCATTTGGAGTGGCGTGTCACGCCACAACTGACGGCTTGCGACAAGAAGCGGCAGGGGCGTTACCCTTCAGCCTCCCCGCGTTCCAGATCCTCGACCAGCTTGAAGCCGATGCGGATGGGGGCTGCCGTCTTGACCGCTTTCGACACCGCGCGGAACACCACGCTCAGTTGGCTGACATGCTGTACCAGCTGCATGCGCCCGCCCTGCCCGTCTGTGCCATAGAAGGTGATGATGTCCGGATCGAAATAACCCATGCCTTCGATCCGCAACACACCCGCATCCGCCCCGGCAAAGCCCATGGCGATCTCGTGGTCCTCGTCCAGCGCGTCTTCGAATGTCTTGAGATAGAGCACGGTACGCTCATAGGCCCACTGGGCGGGAGATTTCCGGGCCACCGGCTGGTCGGTCACGGCCTTGGGCATCGGCATATCGCAGGTGTGGGTGGCCTCGGGATCCCTGTGAACCTCGTGTACCCGTGGCATGGCGGCAGCTTCCGCCGCCTCTGCCGATGTTTCGATCCGCTCGCCCATGCCCTACCCCTTGCGCTGATAGAGCCACGCGCCGTCGTCGCGTTCTGTGCGGACGGCGAGACCTTCCTGGTGAAGATGGCTCAGATGGGCAAAGGCCTCGACCAGCGCGAGGCCATATTCGCCCTCGCCTATCTTGCGCTTGAACAGCGGGGCGAACACGTCGCCCGCCGCCTTGGGCGTGTCGATATAGGCCAGCAGGCGTTTCAGCGCGCCGTGGTGGTTGTCGATCAGTTGCCGCATCCGCGTGGGCAGCCCGGTGAACGGCAGCTTGTGACCACCCAACACCAGGTGGTCGGCACGCGCCAGCGGGGCCAGCCGCTCGCAAGCCTCGAGCCATTCGCCGATGGGGTCGGCCATGGGTTCGGTGGCATAGACACCGACATTGGGGCTGATCGAGGGCAGGATCTGATCGCCCGCGATCACCAGATTGTCATCCCGGCTCCAGAAGGTGGCGTGTTCCGGGGCGTGGCCATTGCCCATGTGAACGTCCCAGGTGCGACCGCCCATCGTGATGCTGTCGCCCTGTCGGACCCGCGTATAGCCCAGCGGCAACGGGGCCACGATATCGGCAAAGTTGAAAGGCCTTTCAGCCGCGCGCTTGTCGTAGATCGCGGTCTCCATCCCCGCCGAGCGGTAGAAGGCCATCGTCTCGGCGTTCGGCACCTCCTGCACGTCCAGTGTTAACATGCGCGCGGTCAGCCATGCGGTGCGGGTGGTGACCAGTTCGGCGCCATGGTCGGTCTGGAACCAGCCCGCCAGCCCGATGTGATCGGGGTGGTGGTGCGTGACCACGACCCGCCCCACCGGCTTTCCGCCCAGGGGCCCGGCAAGGATTTCCCCCCAGATCCGCTTCGACGTCTTGGACGCAAAGCCGGTGTCGATGATCGTCCAGCTATCGCCTTCATCCAGCGCATAGGCATTCACGTGATCCAGTTTCATCGGCAGCGGCAGGCGCAGCCAGAGCACGCCCGGAGCGACCTCGATCGCCTCTCCGGCGTCAGGCGGTGTTTCCCAAGGGTAGCGCAGCGTTCCCGGCGTCAGATCCCCCATCAGGCTGCCAGCTCGTCTGCGCTCAGCGCATAGAGATCCGCCGAACCGGCCTGTGCATGGGCCAGCAGACCCGCGTGTTCCGGCAGCAGGCGCTGAATGTAGAACCGGGCGAGCTTTTCGCGCGCGCCACCCTGATCGGCCATCGCAGCCTTGAGATGCAGATGCCCGCCCAGAACCCGGGCAAAGGCGCGCAGATAGGGCACCGCCCCGGCAAAGCGGTCCTGAAGGTCGCTCTGCGCCACCAGCCACTCGGTCGCCTCGCGCATGCTTTCGACCGCTTCCCAGACGGACGCGGCAAGGTCGGGAAACGAGGCCTTCGCGGCTTCGACATCGGCCTCGATCTCGTCGAAGAGGGCCATTGCAGCCTCGCCGCCATCCATCATCTTGCGTGCCACCAGGTCCATCGCCTGAATGCCGTTGGTGCCCTCGTAGATCGCTGTCACCCGCACATCGCGGCAGAATTGCGCGGCGCCGGTCTCCTCGATGAAGCCCATGCCGCCATGGACCTGCAGGCCGGTGTCGGCCACCGCGATGCCTGTGTCGGTGCCGAACGCCTTGGTGATCGGGGTCAGCAGCGCCGCACGGGCCTTCCACGCCTTGTCGCCGGTCGCGTTTGCCATGTCGATGGCGACCGCGTTGCTCACCGCGATGGCGCGGGCGGCAAATATGTCGGCCTTCATCGATGTCAGCATCCGCCGCACGTCCGCGTGGGCGATGATCGACGCTTTGCCGTCGCCGCCCGCCTTGCCCTGCTTGCGGTCCTGCGCATAGGCCAGCGCGTGCTGATAGGCCGCCTCGGCCACGCCGATGCCCTGCCCGCCGACACCGAGGCGTGCGTTGTTCATCATCGTGAACATTGCGGCCATGCCGCCCTGTTCCGCCCCGATCATCCAGCCGGTTGCGCCGTCGTATTGCATCACGCAGGTCGGCGAGCCGTGCAAGCCCATCTTGTGTTCCAGGCTGACGACGCCCAGCGTGTTGCGCTGGCCAAGGTTGCCATCGGCATCCGGTATGAATTTAGGCACCAGGAACAGGCTGATGCCTTTGGTGCCTGCGGGTGCGCCGGGCAGCCGTGCCAGCACCAGGTGGCACACGTTGCCGCCGAAATCATGGTCGCCCCAGGAGATATAGATCTTCTGTCCGGTGATGCTGTAGGTGCCGTCACCGTTGTCCTCGGCCCTCGAACTCAGCGCGCCCACGTCCGATCCCGCCTGCGGTTCGGTCAGGTTCATTGTGCCGGTCCATTCGCCGCTGATCAGCTTGGGCAGATAGAGCGCCTTGATCTCGTCGCTCGCGTGATGCTCCAGCGCTTCGATCTGGCCCTGGCTCATCAGGGGCGCCAGTTGCAGCGACAGGCACGCGCCGCTCATCATGTCGCCGACCGCGGCGGTCATCGCCATCGGCAGCCCCATGCCGCCGAATTCCGGATCGGCAGACATCCCGATCCAGCCACCCTCGGCCACCGCGCGGAACGCAGCTTCATAGCCCGACGACGTGCGTACCACGCCGTTCTCCAGTCGCGCGGGCTCAAGATCGCCGTTGCGCTGGACCGGAGCGAGAATTTCTTCGCACATCTTGCCCGCCTCGGCGAGAATCGCGCGGGTCACATCGGCGGTCGCTTCCTCGAACCGCGAGGTGCCGCGCACGGCGTGCATGGCAACGATATGTTCGAACAGGAAATTGAAGTCTTCAACAGGTGCGCGATACGTCATAATAGTCCTTCTCGACATGCGAATGGCCTGCCGGGTCGTGCCCGGTGCATTGCGGAAACGATGAAGTGTCGGCCCATGAAGTTCAACCGAAACGCCGCGTCATTGACCGTGCGTCAACAAGGAGCAGGCCATGCAGCCCGCGACCCAACGCCTGCCCGCCACGCCACAGGGCATCGCGACCGCCGCCGATCTGCTGCGACAGGGCGCGCTTGTCGCCTTCCCGACCGAGACGGTCTATGGCCTTGGCGCCGATGCCCGCGACGGCAAGGCGGTCGCGGCCATCTTCGAGGCCAAGGGCAGGCCCAGCTTCAATCCGCTGATCGTCCACCTCGCCCGCGCGCGCGACGCCGCGCAGTACGTCCACTGGTCGCAGGTGGCGCAAAGGCTGGCGGACGCGTTCTGGCCAGGCCCGCTCACGCTGGTGCTGCCGCTGCGCGAGGGGCACGGGCTGTCGTCGCTGGTCACGGCAGGCCTGCCGACGGTTGCGCTGCGGGTGCCTGCCCACCCCACGGCGCGCAAGCTGCTGGCGGCTGCGGATGCACCCATCGCCGCGCCTTCTGCCAATCCCTCTGGCCGGATCAGCCCGACCACGGCCGATCACGTCCTGAACGGTCTGTCGGGCCGCATCGCGGCGGTGCTGGACGACGGCCCCTGCCCCGTGGGCCTTGAAAGCACGATCGTCGGTTTTGACGGTGACACGGCGGTTCTGCTACGTGCCGGGGGGCTTGCCGAGCACGAGATCGCCACCGTTCTGGGCCATCCGCTTGCGCGGCCCGACGGTTCGGACATCACCGCGCCGGGGCAGCTCAGCTCGCATTACGCACCGCGGGGCGCGCTCCGGCTGAATGCGGTGCAGGCGCGCGAGGGGGAACATCTGCTGGGGTTCGGCGCGGTGCAGGGCGATCTGACCCTGTCGGCCAGCGGCGACCTGACAGAAGCGGCGGCGAACCTGTTTGCCTGTCTGCACAGGCTCGACGCGATGGGCGGTCCGATCGCGGTCGCACCGATTCCCGCAAGCGGGCTGGGCGCCGCGATCAATGACAGGCTTGCCCGTGCGGCGGCCCCGCGCGACACCCCGGCGGAGGACGCCGGACAATAGAGCCGGAAGATAGAAAGGATCAGGCCCGCCCGGCGGCCCCTGACAGGCTGACCGGATCAATGCCGATGCTGCGCAGCGCCGCGTCCCATTTGTCGTCATCGGGGGTATCAAACACCAACGCCAGCGTCGCGGGCGCCGTCAGCCAGCCGTTCGAGGCGATTTCCTGTTCCAGCTGCCCGGAGCCCCATCCCGCATAGCCCAGCGCGAACAGATGCCGGTCCGGCCCTTCGCCCTTGGCGATGTCTTCGAGGATGTCCTGCGTCGCGGTCAGGGCAAATCCACCCGGCACCACGAGCGGATGCAATGCGCCGCGGTATTCATCGGAATGGAGCACGAAGCCGCGCTCGGTCTCGACCGGGCCGCCCACATGGACCGCCGGCGCGGTCATCTCGTCGGGAAAGGGCATGTCCATCCGGTCAAGCACATCGCGCAGCGTCACATCGCTGGCGGGTTTGTTGACCATCAGTCCCATCGCTCCCTCGTCGGAATAGGCGCACAGGTAGACCACGGACCGCGCGAAACGCGGATCGCCCATTCCCGGCATTGCAATCAAAAGCTGCCCCGTCAAATCCATCAGGACCTCCTTGTGGTCAGTCTGCCCAGCCATGACCCTACGTGCAAGCGGTGTCGGCGAAACATCGCTAACCGAAGTGTTACTTGGCAAATGGGCATACAGCGGCCAAAAGGGAAGGCATGTTGAAAATCATTCTCACCGCATTGGCCGTGTCACTGTCCACAGGCCCGGCACAGGCTGCGGACCCGCCCGTCACGGTCGAGCTTATCGACGGCTGGCAACAGCCCGACGGCACCCGCGTGGGTGCCGTGCGCCTGTCGCTGGCACCGGGCTGGAAGACCTATTGGCGCGCACCGGGCGATGCGGGCATCCCGCCGCAGTTCTCCTGGACCGGCTCACGCAATCTCAAGGGTGTCGCGATCAGCTGGCCGACGCCCAGCGTCCTGACCCAGAACGGCATGAGTTCGGTCGGGTATACCGGGCAGGTGATTCTGCCGCTGTCGATCGCCACCAAGCGCCCCGGCGCGCCCATCGACATCAACCTGCGCATGGACATCGGCCTGTGCCGGGACATCTGCCTACCCAAAAGCCTTCTCGTGACCGGCACGCTGTCAGCGACGGGTAACACCCCGGTCCCGATCATCGCCGCCGCATTGGCCGAGCGGCCCTATACCGCCGCAGAGGCAGGTGCGAAGGGGACGACCTGCGCACTCAGCCCCACCTCGGACGGCCTGAAGCTGACCGCGACACTGAACCTGCCGCAAACCGGCGGCGAGGAATTCGTTGTCATCGAAGCCGGTCGCCCGGATGTCTGGGTGTCCCAGGCGCTGTCGCGCCGCAGCGGCGACACCCTCACCGCCGAGGTTGAGATGATGGCAAATGGCACAGGCCCGCTGGCGCTGGACCGTTCGGCCATCCGCTTTACCGTGCTTGGCGGCTCTCACGCCGTCGATCTGCGCGGCTGCGTGCCCGGCTGATGCGCGCCCTGCCGTTCGGTTCTTGCAGATGTGTGCCCAGGGCACAGGTGCGTCGGCCATCTTCTGACAACCTGAGCAGATAATCCTGTCCGCGACCTGACCGAGCGGGGCTAGACCTAGATGCGGTCGCCTGTCGTGTTGAGCCGAGGGGTTGTGGACGCGGCCCCGCTGCGGGGCGACTCACGGCCTTTGAACGGACGAACGCGCGCTCAGGCCGTTCGCCGCCCGAGGGTCAACGCCAGCGCGCCGATCACATAGCCGACCGCCGCAAGGATCGCGGCGCCCGCGATGAACAGAAGCATCGCCGCACCCATCGCAGATATCCCGCCCAGCACAGGCAAGGCCGCGGCGAGCGGTGGCCACAATGCCCCCTGCACCACCGCATGGCCCAGCGTGACAGCACCCCATCCCAACAGCAGCACCCAAAGCCACAACAGCCCCAGACGCAGCCCCCGCGCGGGTGCGCGCAGACCCCGGCGCATCGCCTTCACCTGGCGCGCGACGTCATGCTGTGCCGCGATCAGTGCGGGCACCACCAGCAGCACCAGAAGCATGCCAAAGCCAAGCCCGTAAACCAGCGTGATCACCGTGGGTTTGAGGAACTGCGCCTGCTGGCTGCGCTCGAACAACAGCGGTGCCATGCCCAGAACGGTCGTCATCGTGGTCAGCATCACGGGCCGCAACCGGTCCGCCGCCCCGTCTATGATCGACGGGAACAGGCCCCGTTCGGCGGCATATTCGTCGATCGTGGTCACCAGAACGATTGAATCGTTGATGATGATTCCCGTCATGCCCAGCAGGCCGACCACGGTGAACATGCTCAGCGGGACCTCCCAGACGTGGTGGCCATAGATGGTCCCGACCAGGCCGAACGGAATGATCGCCATCACCACGAGTGGTCTGGTCCAGCTGCCGAAGACCCAGGCCAGCACCAGGAAAATGCCGGTCATGCACAGAACCAGCCCGGTCAGCGCGTCGGTTAGAAAACGGTCCTCCTGTTCGCTCAGTCCCGCCAGCCGGAATTCCACCTGCTGTTCGGAGGCGATGCGCGGCAGGATCTCTTCGGCCAGCGCGGTGTTGATCTGCGTCGCGCGCGCCGCGTCGTCTTCGGAGATGTCGCCGGTGACCGAGATCAG
>JBFFQZ010000029.1:0-16269 GCA_041573235.1 Sulfitobacter sp.
AGGCACGTTCATCTCGAACCGGATCGCCTATCACATTTCCAGCTCGCTGAACTGGGGCCTCGGAGCCGCATTGGGTGCAATCCTGCTCGCCGCGGTGCTGATCCTCTACTACGCCTACGACAAGATCGTCGGCATCGATAACGTGAAACTCGGATAAGGAGCACAACCATGGCAGCCCTCACCCCCATTTCACGTACCAATCCAAGCTTCTACGTCTCGGTCGTAGCCGCGTTTGGTGCCTTCTTCGGCATTTTTGTCGGCACCGGCCAAGGCAGCTTGATCACCGGCGTCCTGGGCGGCGCGATCCTGATGGGTGCCGCAGCCTACGTGCTGACGCAGATCATCAAGGCCGAAAAGGCAGGCCGCTGGGGCTTGACCGTTCTTGTGGCCCTTGGTGGCTACCTCCAGGCCGGAATTCCCGGCCTGGTCGTCGGCGCATTCTTTGGCTGGTTCTTTGGCTTCATGTCCTTCTGGCTTTACGAGGGACGCTATCGCGCGCGCATCCCGCCCTATCTGACCCCCGGTCAGGTACTGTGGCACTTCGGCTTTCGGGTATTGTGCGGTGCGATCTTTGTCTTCCTGATCACGCCGATCATCGTCGTGATGCCTCTCAGCTTCAACGCCGAGGACTTCTTTACCTTCACACCCGAGATGCTGCGCTTTGACCCCGAAGGCTATTCGCTGAAACACTATCGCGACTTCTTCACCAATGATGACTGGCAGAATGCGCTGAAGAACTCGGTTCGGATCGCCCCTGTAGCGACGTTCTTGTCCGTAACCTTCGGCACGCTGGCGGCAATCGGTCTCAGCCAGCCGCACGTCCCATTCCGCCGCGCCATCATGGCGATCCTGATCTCACCGATGATCGTTCCACTGATCATTTCGGCGGCGGGCATGTACTTTTTCTACAGCCGTATTGGCCTGCAAGGAACGTATATCGGCGTGGTTCTGGCGCACGCAGCCCTTGGCATTCCCTTCGTGATCATCACGGTGACGGCGACTCTGGTCGGATTTGATCGGTCGCTGACACGTGCCGCCGCGAACATGGGTGCAAACCCGGTCACCACATTCTTCCGGGTGCAAATGCCGTTGATCCTGCCCGGTGTGATTTCGGGCGGCCTGTTTGCCTTCATCACGTCCTTCGACGAAGTCGTCGTGGTGCTGTTCGTTGGCTCTGCCGGACAGAAAACACTGCCTTGGCAGATGTTCACCGGCCTGCGCGAACAGATCAGCCCGACAATCCTCGCCGTGGCGACGATCCTCGTGGCCATTTCAATCTGCCTGCTGACGGTCGTGGAAATCCTGCGCCGCCGGTCCGAGCGGCTCAGAGGGATGTCGCCTGGCTAAAACCCTTCCTTGCGCAACAGCGCAAGGAAACGCGGGCTGGCATAGCCGTCGGGGACAAGCCCTTTTGACACTTGCCAGCCCCGCACGGCATTAATCGTCAGCGGACCGATCCGTGCGTCGATCTTCTGCGTATCGAACCCTTGGGCCGTCAGCCGCTCCTGCAACTCAATGCGTTCGTCATACGTCAGCGCGCGGTCCTGCAAGGGCCAATCCCCCACCAGAGGCCCCGCACCGCCGATCCGGTCCGCCAGGTGGCCCACCGCGATCACATAGGCATCCGCGGTGTTATAGCTTTCCAGCACTTCGAAGTTGTCGAAGATCATGAAAGCCGTGCCCTCGGCCCCCGCAGGCAGCAGGATCGACGCCGCTCCGTGGTCAGGAACCGCGGACCCGCCGGTGTCGAGCACCCCCAGTGCGGCCCACTCCGACGGAAGTTTCCGAACGGTTCGGTCCGCCAGAAGATAGTCGAATTCCGCCGGGATACGCACCTCGACGCCCCAAGGCTGCCCGGCCACCCAACCGTTCGCCATTAGATACGCAGCCGCCGACGCAAGCGCATCGCGCGGATCATCGTCCCAGATGTTGCGCCGCCCGTCCTTGTTCCAGTCGACCGCGTGATCGATGAAAGAACTTGGCATGAATTGCGTATGCCCCATCGCCCCGGCCCAGCTGCCGGTCAGCCGATCCACTGTCGTCTCGCCCCGTTGCAGGATCGTCAGCGCCGCGATCACCTGCCCTTCAAAGAAATCCGCACGGCGCGCATCATAGGCCAGCGACGCCATGGACCGCAGCACGGGATCGCTGCCACGAAAGGTGCCATAAGCACTTTCAAGACCCCAAATCGCTGTCACGATCTCGGCGGAGACACCATAGCGGGCCTCAATTGCGCGCAGGGTCTTGCCCTGTCGTTTCAGAGCTGCCTTGCCATTCGCAACCCGTAGATCCGAGACGGCAGAGCCGAGGTAATCCCATATCGTCTTGGTGAACTCGGACTGGTTCCGGTCGCGCCGCACCACGTCGGGATCATAGCGGACGGTGGCCATCGCCCTGTCGTAGGTCTGTGGGGTGATGCCTGCCGCAAGCGCCTTGGAGCGAAATTCCGAAACCCACGCAAGCAGCCCTGCCGTGCTTCGGTTTGGGGGTGCGATTGTTTCCGCCGCCGCGGATCCGGCGAGCAACCATATGATAGATACCGAAATAAAGCGCATCGCATCTGCCTTACTGCTGTCTGATTGTTTCCAGTCTAGGCACAATCATGAGCCGAGGGAAAGCGCCGTGCAAAGGGGCGGTCGCTCCGGTTTCTAGCGGCGCGAGCGTGACACCTTGCGCTTCGCCTTGGCCTTCTTGAGCTTTGCCTTTGCCCCCTTGCGGCCCGGACTGCGCCCGGCGGGGCTTTGACGTTTCTGCGCAACCTGCTGATCCTCGATTTCCAGCAGGTCCAGCGCTATGCCCCCCGTGACAGGCGTCACCTCGGCAAGGCGTACCGTGACACGCTGGCCCAGCCTGATCAACTGACCCGTGTCCGAGCCCATCAGGGTGCCTGCGTCCTTGTCGTGGTGGAAATATTCGCGGCCAAGGTTGCGGATCGGGATCAGACCGTCCGCGCCCGTCTCGTCCAGCTTTACAAAGGCGCCAAAACGCGCGACGCCGCTGATCCGCCCGGTCATCTCGCTGCCGACACGTTCAGACAGATAGGCCGCCAGGTAACGGTCCGTGGTGTCCCGCTCGGCCATCATCGAGCGGCGCTCAGTGTCCGAGATATGCACCCCCGTGGCCTCGAGATCGTCGATGTCATGGGGCGACAGGCCGTCCTTGCCCCATCCATGAGCGGTGATCAGCGCGCGGTGCACGATCAAATCCGCGTACCTGCGGATCGGCGAGGTGAAATGCGCGTATGATCGCAGCGCGAGGCCGAAATGACCGATGTGGTGGGGGCCGTAATAGGCCTGCGTCATGGACCGCAGTGTTGAGATGTTGATCAGCTCAGCATCAGCGCTGCCCGCTGCCTGGTCCAGCAAGCGGTTGAGATGCGCGGTTTGCAGAACCTGCCCTTTGGCAAGCGTATAGCCCGCAGCCGCGGCTGTTTCCCGCAAACTCTCAAGCTTTTCCGGCGTCGGCTCTTCGTGGGTGCGGAACAGCAGGGGCGTCTTCTTGGCCAGCAGCGTTTCAGCGGCGCAGACGTTGGCCAGAACCATGAATTCCTCGATCAGGCGATGCGCGTCCAAACGCTCGCGGAAATTGACCGAGCGGACGGTGCCATCCTCGTCCAGTTCGATCCGCCGCTCCGGCAGATCCAGGTCCAGCGGCTGGCGCACATCGCGGGCGGCATCGAGGGCCGCATAGGCTGCATAGAGCGGCTTGAGAACCGGCTCCAGCAAAGGCTCCGTGCGATCATTTGGTTGGCCGTCGATGGCGTCCTGCACTTCCTGATAGTTCAGGCTGGCGCGCGACCGCATGAGGCCACGGTGGAAACCATGCGACAGCTTGTTGCCCTTGGCGTCCAGCACCATCCGCACGGCGACACAGGCCCGGTCCACATGTTCGTGCAGCGAACACAGGTCGCCCGACAGCACGTCCGGCAGCATCGGCACCACACGGTCGGGGAAATAGGTCGAATTGCCCCGCTTGCGCGCCTCGCGGTCCAGCGCCGAGCCCGGCGTGACATAGGCCGCGACATCGGCGATCGCGACCCACAGGATATGTCCGCCTTCGTTGGCAGGATCCGGATCGGCCTCGGCAAAGCAGGCGTCGTCGCGGTCGCGGGCATCGACGGGATCGATCGTGACCAACGGTACTTCGCGCAGGTCTTCGCGGCCCTTGAGGTCCTTTGGTGTGGCCGCATCGGCTTCGGCGATCACGTCGTCGGGGAAATCATCGGGGATGTTGTGCTGATGAATTGCAATCAGCGAAACGGCCTTGGGCGCTGACGGGTCCCCCAGCCGTTGCAGGATACGCGCGCGGGGCAGACCCATCCGGCCCTTGGGACCTGCCTGTTCCGCCTCGACCAATTCGCCGTCCCGCGCGCCACCCGTGGCATCGGCGGCAACGGCCCATTCGCGGTCCGATCCCTTGTCGATGGGCAGGATCCGGCCCCCTTCGGTACGCTTGCGGAAAATGCCCACCACCTTGTGCGGATTGGTCCCGATGCGGCGGATCAACCGCCCTTCGTAATGATGGCTCTCGCCCATGACCTGCGTCAGCCGGGCAAGGATGCGGTCGCCCTCGCCCAGTGCCGGATCGGACGCGCGCAGGATCAGCAACACGCGCGGCACCTGCCCCTCGCCCTGCCACTCCATCGGCTTGGCATACAAGTCGCCGTCCTTGTCCGGTCCGAGAACCAGCAGAACCGACACCGGAGGCAGGCTGTCCGGATCGCGATAGGTGTTCTTGCGTTTTTCCAGATGGCCCTCTGCCTCAAGCTCTTTCAGCAGACGCTTGAGGTCGATGCGGGCCGCACCCTTGATCCCGAACGCCTTGGCGATATCGCGCTTGGCGGTCTGGGTGGGGTTCTGTTCGATCCACTCGAGGATCTCTTGTTTGTCCGGGATTCTGCTCATGCACGAGCAGGTAGCACGGGCGCGGGGGTAACGTCACATGATTTTAGGTCGTCCACCGTATCAACGTCACGCAATGTCGCCACATGGGCGATCCGGTGCCCGCGCAGGGTCGCCGCACTGTCCGCCAGCGCATGCGCCGTGGACCAGCGCACATCGGCAAAAAGCGTCGGCGGAACGGCACGAAGCCTGCGCAGACCGATCAGCCAATATCCGCCGTCCGGCGCCGGGCCAAAGACAGCGTCATGCACACCAAGCGCGGCAAAGGCTTCGGCGATGCGCCTGCGGGTGATGCCGGGAATATCGGCGCCTATCACGCAGACCGGGCCGGGCGGCGCGCGGCGCACCGCACGCGCCATGCGCTGCCCCAGATCGCCCCGCCCCTGCGGCCAGCGCGGCAGATGCGCAGGCCAGACGCGCGATGTCATCCCGGCAACGTCGGGCGATACCGCGAGCACCACCTGCCAGCGCGGGTCCTCGACGCGGCGCAGCAGCGACGCGACCTGCCGCCGGAACCACCAGGCGGCCGGCACCATGCCGATGTCACGCCCCAGGCGGGTCTTGACCCGGCCCGGCCGCGGCTCTTTCAGCATCACGACAAGCGTCTGCGTCACAGGTCGCGCGCCATCATCTGGTGCGGCTCTCCCTCATCGTCATAGGGCTCGCCGTAGGCGGCGAAACCAAGCCGTTCATAAAATCCGACGGCATGGGCCTGCGCCCCCAAAATGGCACGGCGCAGGCCAAGCGATCCGGCATGCGCCACCGCCACATTGATCAGATCGGCGCCCACCCCCCGGCCCCGGTGTGATCCGAGCACGCAAACCCTGCCGATTTTGGCCACTCCGTCCACAACGCAGACCCGCGCGGTCGCGACCGGAGTGTCCTCATCCTGGGCAAGCAGGTGCAGGCAGTCGGGATCCAGCGCGTCCACCTCGTCCTCGGCGGAATAGCCTTGCTCCTTCACGAATACTTCGTGGCGCAGGGCATAGCATGTTTCGGTATCTTCGGTCGGGGCGATCAGGATCACGCGAAATAATCCTGCAATATGCGGGTATAGATTGCCTTGAGTTCATGAATATGGGTGATCTTCACATGTTCATCGACCTGGTGCATCGACTGCCCGACAAGGCCGAACTCGACAACCGGGCAGTGCGATTTGACAAACCGCGCGTCCGAGGTGCCGCCCGTCGTCGACAGGACCGGGGTCACCCCAGTGACGCTTTCAACCGCGCGTGACACCATCGACGACAGATCTCCGGGGGGCGTGATAAAGCTTTCACCCGATATCCTGACCTGCATCTCAACCTCGACTCCAAAGGCCACCCGGATGGCAGACACCTCGTTTTCGATCCATTCGGTCAGAGCCGCGCCGGTATGGGTATCGTTGAAGCGGATGTTGACCGCGGCGCGGCAGTCGGCCGGGATCACGTTTGTCGCGGGGTTGCCGGTGTCCACCGTCACGATGGCCAGCGTTGAGGGGTCGAAATGGTCGGTCCCTTGATCCAGCTCATGACTTGCCAAATTGTCCATCAGGCGCATCATCGCGGGCAGCGGGTTCAGCGCGCGGTGCGGATAGGCCGAGTGCCCCTGTTTCCCGATCACCCGAAACTTGACCGTCATCGACCCGCGGCGCCCGATCTTGATCATTTCGCCCATGGTCTCGGGGCAGGTCGGCTCGCCCACCAGACAGACATCCATACGCTCGCCGTTCTGCTCCATATGTTCCAGAAGCGCCGTCGTGCCGTCGGTTGCGTTGCCTTCCTCATCGCCCGTGATGGCGATCACGATCGACCCGTCCGGCGGTGTGTCGCGCACGAAATCCACCGCGGCGGCGGCAAATGCAGCCACCCCCGATTTCATGTCCGTCGTCCCGCGACCATACATGATGTCATCGTGAATTTCGGCGCCGAAGGGCGGGTAGGTCCATGCCGCTTCGTCCCCCACGGGCACCACATCGGTGTGTCCGTTGAACCCGAACGATCGCGTGTTTCCCTTGCGGCCCCAGCGTGCAAACAGGTTGCGGATGCCGCCCCGATCCGCCCAGGCGCACTCGAATCCCGCATCCGACAGCAGGTCATGCAGGATATCCAGCGCACCTGCATCGATTGGGGTCACAGACGGGCAGCGGACAAGTTGTGCAGTAAGATCAACGGGGTCAACAGAGGGCATGACGGCTCCTTGCGTGTGTTTCAGGCCCGTTATCCCCTCTGTGGCGCAAAAGTGCCAGCCCTCACCAGCCAAAGCGGAATCCGCTTCTATTATACCGGAATTATGGTAGCATCTGATCCATAATAATGACCCGAGGCAGGGCATCAGCAATCCAATCACCTGAAAACAGGGGTGGATGCGTCCGATACAGGACATCACGCAAACAGGGCTGTTGCCTTGTGGTCTTGCACTGCCTCCTCAGAATGGTGTGAGGCAATATGCTGGCAGCGTCGGAATTTCCGATTGAAAAGATGCGTAACGGCACAACAGCCAAGGACATGGCGCAGGTCGTGACCGAAATCGACAGCAATGTTCTGCAATTCGGTCTCTATACGGGTGCGGGGCGTTTGCATGCCGCCGGGGTGGCGTGACATGACGTGGCTCGCACTGACCGACAAAGCCGACCGCCGCCTGTCCCTGCGCGGGCTGGGGCATGAAAAACGCGACACACCCGTTTGCCCGGACCAGCCGGACCAGATCCTGAACCGCGGCAGCATCATGTTGGAGACACTGGTCGCTGAGGACAGCAAACCACAAGTGCTGTTCGGCTATACGCAACCGCACCCCACGCACCGCAGCCTCGTGTTTCAGGCGATCCCCGGCGGGGGCGTCGCGATGGTGCATGTGCAGGGTGACCGGATCGCGCATGCCGCGATCGCGCACAAGAACGCAGGCCGCGCCGAAGTGCTGCGGCTGACATATGCGTGGGATATCAAGTACAACTGGGGGCGCCTGACACTGGAGCAGGTCGGCGAGGGAACCGTGACCAGCGTCGCTGTGGACGACCCCCTGCCGATGACGCTTGACGATCTGCGTGATCTGATGCTGGGACGCGGGCAACAGCACTATGGTGCTGATATGGTGTTTGCGGCTCTGTCCGACCAGATCGAACCGATCGGCCCCGGCCCGACGCTGTCGCCTGACACCCCGATTGCCACACCGTGGGGCTATCGCAATGCGGGCAGCCTGAAGCGCGGTGATACGGTGTATACGGCCGAAGGCGTGGTCGTGCCGGTGCTCCAAAACGTCAGCCGATCAGTGCCCGCACGGGGCAGCTTTGCCCCGATCCGAATGCGTGCGCCCTATTTTGGTCTGCAGCAGGACATCATCATCGCGCCGGATCAACATGTCGTCATTGACGGGCCAGAGGTGGAGTATCTTTTCGCGCGCGAAAAAGTGCTGACCCCGGCGCGGCATCTGGTCAACGGATTTGCCGCCCTGGCGGAACCGGCGGGCCACACGATACGGTATTCGCAATTGATACTCCCGCAGCACGAAACGGTTACAGCGGCGGGCGCCCCGTTGGAAAGCATGTACATCGGCCGCATGCGCAGGGACGCACACCAGCTTGCCTCAAGTGTGCTTTTCGGAGTGGACAGGGGCGACTTGCCTGAACACGCAGCGCCGTCGCACAAAGTGCTGAAATGGTACGAAGCCATTCACCTGGCAAAGCGGCGCGCGGCGTGACGACCCGCGCGTGGGTTTGCACGGCGATGTCGCCAAGGATCAGGTGCCGGCCTTCTTCGAGAAAGATAGGCCGGTCACGTAAGGTGCACTTGCAGTGCACCTGGGCGTGTCAGTCGTAAAACGGCGTTACCTGAGCGACAATCACTGCGTTCTCATCCAGCGCCCTGTGCATTAACGTGCGCTCTTCGGGGTCTATTTCCTGTCCGTCCGCCTCGCGTTCCTCCAGCGTTCCATAGCCGGTGACATCCAAAGGCGCGGTATCCGCCTGCTTGAGGATCGCCACGGTCTCCCGCACAGCTTCCGCCTCATCTACGCCGGAGGCAAAACACAAGAGCGCCGCGCCGGTCGCCTTCTCCGGCAGGCCATCGCCTTCCTTGCGCCCGATTTCCACCAGCAACGTATACACTTGCTGGCGTGAGGGTTTCTTTGGTTTGTTCGTCTCGGACATGGCTTGGCTCCTCATGACGAAGCCCTATCGCCAAGACGCTCCGAGGGGAAGGGCCCACTGGCACGCGGCAGCGTCGCAACAACGAAAGAACCCGGTCGCAATAACGCGCATTCTGCCCGCCCGGACACGGCTATCAGCGCCGCCGTCGCAGAGCCGCAGCCGCAGCGATCAACAAGCATGCGCCGACCACGCCGACAAAAAGCTGGCCAATCCATCCGCCCAGCGTCGAGCCAAAGAGGAACATCAGTATCGCATTGAATACCATGGCACCCAATATGCCCAGGACCACGTTCACGATCAGACCATAATCCGTCTTCATGATTTTTCCCGCGATCCACCCGGCAAGCGCACCAACAAAGAGCGCTGCAAACCAACCAATTCCCGTCATCACGATCTCCTTCACCCCTGCCAAAGGACGAACCCGCACGAATGGCACATGGTTCCGCGAAACAAGGGCACATCGCAAGGTGAGCGATGCTGCCCCGGACCTGGACCACGCGTCGTGCCAGCGGCCGACCGCGCAACGCGCAGCCCTCAGACCCCGCGCATGACACCCACAACCCGTACCGGCGTGAGTGTCATCCGCAGAGCCAGCGGCATCAAGTGCGCAGCAGTTCGTTGATCGAAGTTTTCGAGCGGGTCCGCTCATCCACCCGCTTCACGATCACCGCGCAATACAGGTTGACCCCGTTCTTTGACGGCATCGTCCCCGCCACGACCACAGAGCCGCTGGGCACTTCGCCGTACATGACCTCACCGGTCTCGCGATCCACGATCTTGGTCGACTGGCCGATGAACACACCCATGCCCAGCACGGAGCCTTCACGAATGATGCAGCCTTCAACCACTTCGGAACGTGCCCCGATGAAACAATTGTCCTCGATGATCGTCGGTCCGGCCTGCATCGGTTCCAACACGCCGCCGATGCCGACACCGCCCGAGAGGTGCACGTTCTTGCCGATCTGCGCGCAGGATCCGACGGTCGCCCATGTATCGACCATGGTGCCTGTGTCCACATACGCACCCAGGTTCACGAACGACGGCATCAACACGACGCCCGGCGCGATATACGCGCTCTTGCGCACGACACAGTTCGGCACGGCGCGGAAACCGGCGGCTTTCCACTGGTCGACGCCCCAGCCCTTGAACTTGCTGTCGACCTTGTCCCACCAGCCGGAGCCCTGCGGGCCGCCGTCCTGAAGCTCCATGTCCTTGATGCGGAAACCCAACAGCACGGCCTTCTTGGCCCATTGGTTCACATGCCAGTTATTATCCGCCTGCTTCTCCGCCACCCGCAGCTTGCCACTGTCGAGCGCGTTCAGCGTCTCTTCGATCGCTTCGCGGGTCTCTCCGGTGGTGGCGGATGTGATGCTGTCGCGGTCTTCCCACGCGGCTTCGATGGCTGTTTCAAGCTGAGCATTGGACATGTGTCGTCTCCGGTTAGAAAGAAAGGTTAGGGGGCGCTATACGCGGGCGGGCGTTGCCGCGCAATCCTCCGCACTGTTTACCGACGCAGCCGGGCGCAAGGGCCGCAACCCATGCGCGGCCAGACCGCAAGGGTATTGCACCGCCGCATTCACCGGGCGTTGAACTTAATGCCATAGTCAATCCGGGAAATCACGTGCATGCTGCCATTTACCTGCAAGACCCGGAGCCCCCGATGAACAAGAAGCCACAACACCCTCTGCGCGACGCACATACGGACCGTACCGCCGCCGATGGCGTGCCGCTGACGCCCCAGTCGCAGGCCCCTTCGTACCGGCTTGCATTCAACGACTTCGACTTCATGTGCCGCGACGAACTGCGTCCGGTACGGCTTCAGCTGGAACTGCTCAAGACCGAGATGATGCTGGATGAATACGGCGTGGAATCAACGATCGTCCTGTTCGGTGGTGCGCGCATTCCCGCGCCCGCCAACAAGGGTGGCGCACGCACTGAAACGCTGGCCGAACTGTCGCGGTTCTATGATGAGGCCCGCGAGTTTTCACGCCTGATGACGCTGAAATCCATCAAGAACAGCGGTCGGGAAAATGTCATCGTCACCGGCGGCGGACCGGGTGTGATGGAGGCGGGAAACCGTGGCGCCCTCGACGCCGGCGGGGTGTCGATCGGGCTCAATATCGTTCTGCCGTTCGAACAGGCGCCGAACCAATACGTAACCCCCGACCTGTCGTTCAACTTTCACTATTTCGCGATCCGCAAGATGCATTTCCTGATGCGCGCAAAAGCGATCTGCGTCTTCCCCGGTGGATTTGGCACCTTGGATGAATTGTTCGAGACGCTCACGCTGATCCAGACGGGCCGGATGGAGCGGGTGCCCTTCGTTCTGTTCGGGCGCGCCTTCTGGGAACGTATCATCAACTGGGACGCGCTTGCCGATGCGGGCACGATCTCTGCCGAAGATCTCGATCTTTTCCGTTTTGTCGAAAGCGCGCAGGAAGCGATTGAGTTGGTCGAAAACTGGGGCGAGAAAAGCGCCCGAGAAAGTGTGCCGGGCCGCTGATCAGTTGAACATCTCTTGCGGCAGTACGCACAACTCAACATGGTGCGGCAAGGTTTCCAGCACGTGGCGCCCGTCGTCAGTATCTCGAATGCCATAGCCGTACCCGGCAAGGCGATGCTTCCACTCGCGGGCAGACAGGGCAATGGCGCGCTCACGTGCCACGATCTGGATCGCGGCTCCTGTATTGGCTGGGTTCTGCTTGATGATGATCGACATGACTGTTCTCCTTATTATGTCATATAGGGAAACAGACTGTTCGCTTATAACGGCAGCAATCCGCTCTGATTGGGGCTGAATAAGGGCCTTTCAGCAATCATCGGTTGAGGTTTCCACCATGAAGGGCATTTCCGGGCGATCGTCACGAAATGCGCTGACCCCCAGGAGCGCGCCCGATGGAAAAACCGAATCCCAAAAAATCGGGGCCGACGTCAGCCCTTGGCGACGCCCGCCTCGGCCTCGATCTGGCGTTTGGATTTGCGCGCGCGCTCGGTCTCTGACTTCAACTGGCCGCAGGCGGCCATGATGTCTTCGCCCCGCGGCTTGCGCACAGGCGACGCATATCCCGCCTTATGCACAATATCGGAAAACGCGCGGATGCGATTGTTGGAGGAGCGTTTGTAGGGCGCACCGGGCCACTCGTTGAAAGGGATCAGGTTGATCTTGGCCGGGATGCCTTCGATCAGCTTCATCAAACGGTGCGCGTCTTCGTCGCTGTCGTTGACCCCGTCGAGCATGACATATTCGAACGTGATCCGTTCGGAATTCGACACCTTGGGATACGCGCGCAGGGCCTCCAGCAACTGTTCGATGTTCCAGCGTTTGTTGATCGGGACCAGCGTATTGCGCACCTCGTCGGTCGTCGCATGGAAAGACACCGCAAGCTGACAACCGATTTCTTCCGCCGTGCGGGCGATTTCGGGCACCACACCCGAGGTGCTCAGAGTGATGCGGCGGCGGCTCAGCTGTATTCCTTCGGGGTCCATCGCGATCTTCATCGCATCGCGAACATTCTCAAAGTTATAAAGCGGCTCGCCCATGCCCATCAGCACGATGTTCGACAAAAGCCGCGCCTCATAGGTGCGCGTGCCCGTCTTTGGCCATTCGTCCAGATCGTCGCGCGCGACCATGACCTGTCCGATGATCTCGGCGGCTGTCAGGTTGCGCACCAGCTTTTGCGTACCCGTGTGGCAGAACGAACAGGTCAGCGTGCAGCCGACCTGAGAGCTGACGCAAAGCGTGCCGCGGCCCTCTTCGGGGATATAGACAACCTCGACCTCATGTCCCCCGGCGATCCGCACAAGGTACTTGCGTGTACCATCGGTGCTGACCTGCCTGGTCACGACCTCGGGCACCTCGACGACGAAATGCGCGGCCAGATCGGCACGAAAGGCCTTTGACAGGTTCGTCATCGCGTCAAAGTCGCGCACGCCCCAATTATAGATCCACTGCCAGATCTGCCCGACACGCATCTTTGCCTGCTTTTCCGGAGTCCCCATCGCGATCAGCGCATCGCGCATCGCATCGCGGGTCATTCCGACCAGGTTACGCGGTCCCTCGGGTTGTTTGCGGGGGATCGTATGGACGTCCTGAGTGATCGGCGCATTGGCGGTCATGGTCGCGTGCTTCCTTCTGGGTTCGCCGCTCTATATAGGGTTTCGCGTGTTTTGCAAAACGCTTGCCACTTGCCAGGCATAGCAAGAGACAAACCGCGAAAATCCCGGCGCATCTCTGCGCCGGGCTGTCGGCTTCGATCACATCGTGATCAGTTCACGCTTTTCTGGTCCACGACATCCTTGCCGATTGCCTTGTTCTTGCTGGCGATCCGGATCTGGCGGGGCTTCAGGGCATCCGGCACCTGGCGCTCCAGTTCGATGTGCAGCATGCCATCGGCATGGGTCGCCCCGGTTACGACCACATGGTCGGCCAGATGGAAGCGACGCTCGAACGCGCGGGTGGCAATACCGCGATGCAGATAGGTCCGGCCCTCGCTGTCATCCTCGGCCTTGCGCGCCGAAACGATCAGCGATTTTTCCCGCACCTCGACGTTCAGATCCGCTTCGCTGAAGCCGGCAACCGCAATGGAAATGCGGTATGCGTCATCATTGATCTTTTCGATGTTGTAAGGGGGATAGCTGGGCTGAGAAGGCTCCGCGGTCAGCACGCGATCCATCAGGTTCGCGATCTGGTCAAATCCGACGGTGCTTCGGTACAGCGGTGCAAAATCAAAATTACGCATGTGTTCATCCTCATGAGTTGAGCGATTTACGTGAGGGCCCTCCGTCATTGGACAGGCCCGATTTTCGGCGTTCAGGACCCTGTACAGGCATCCCGACCAAAGCAAATATGGGAAGTATTCGGAGACGTTCAAGACCCTCCTGCGCGCACGAACCCGGCACCGCCAGTGGTGCGTCCGCCCACCACAGTGCGCCACTGCATCAACGATCATCTTCGCTTTCAGGTCAGCGCGGGCACGGTCATCGCCGGAATCAGCATCGGGGCCAGCAGAACGGATCTAGGGTTTGACGAATTTCGCCCCGGTCCGGCTCTTGTCGTCACCGACGCGTACGCGGCGATCACCCTGCATACCATCCAGATAGACGCCACGCCCGGCGACCAGCTCGGCCTGAAGCTCTGCCAGCGGCTGGCCCAGCGCGGTGCCAAGCGATACCGCCTTGCCGCGCACCTCGGCCTTGGCCGACACGACCGACACGATCTGCGCCTGCCCGTCCACAACCACGAAGATCGGCGCCCCGCTTGAGCCGAAATCGACTGTACAGGAGGTGACCAGCACCCCATCCTGCCGCGCCAACACTTCGCAGACCTCCTGCAGCGATGGCGCCTCGGCGCGGTCAAGCGCATAGCTCACGACCCCCACAAGATCCCCCGCACGCGGGCGCGCCGCCGTCTTGAACGGCGTGATGGAGCCATTTCGGATCGGTTGCTGCAATTCCAACAGCGCCAGGTCATTTCGAACCCGTTCCGATGAAAGCTCGCCGTCATAGGCATAATCGGGGTGCACGACGATCCGCGCAACATCGCGGTACGCTCCCGCCTGCCCGTTGCGCCAACCGGCAAGGAATTCCACCCGGCCCGCAGCAATCTGCTGCTGCGTATCCCGGTCGAACATGCAATGCGCCGCCGTCAGCACAAGCCGGGGCGCGATCAATGTACCGGTACAAAACCCATCGCCATTGATGTCCAGTCGGCCAACGGCCTCCCAGGCCTTGGCATCCACGCCATTATCCAGCGATTTCAGGTTGGCGTCCTGTGCAAAGGCACCTGAAATCAGCAAAAATCCCACGAGGGTCAAGGCAATACAGCGCAGCAACTTCAGAATCCCGCTTTAAGATTTTACATGAAATATCGTAGCTGCGCGGGTATAGCACGGTTGCGGCGAAAATAGGGCGCGGCGCTCAGCGCAGACGGGGAATGCCGTCGTTCAGCCCCCCTCCCGCCGCAAGTGCCGGAGGTTTTGGCCCGCCCCATGCCCAGTCCAGCAGTTCAACCGAATGGACGATCGGTGTCCGCGCGGCAGAGCCGATCTGCATCATGCACCCGATGTTGCCCGCTGCGATGACATCGGGATTTTTCGCCTCCAAGGTCTTGACTTTACGTTCTTTCAGCTGCGCCGATATCTCAGGTTGCATGAGGTTGTAGGTCCCCGCAGAGCCACAGCACAGATGCGGGTCGGCCGGTTCGACAATCGTGAACCCCGCCTTTTTCAGCAGCGTTTTCGGGTGGGTCTTGATCTGTTGGCCGTGCTGAAGCGAACATGCGGCATGATAGGCCACGACCATGCCCTGGGCCGGGCCTGCGGCCGCAGAGCGCGCGTCGGTGCCTGCGATCCACTCTTTCGCGGGCTGCCAGTCATTGCCATCCGCGTCCTTGCCGGTCAGTTCCATCAACACTTCGGACACATCGCGCGCGATCCCGGCCACGCGGGCGGCATCCGCAGCCAGGGGTTCATTGCGGAACATATGGCCGTAGTCCTTAACCGTCGTGCCACAGCCGGACGTGTTGATCACGATGGCATCCAGCCCCGCGCCGTCCATCTCGCGCGTCCACGCGCGGATGTTGCGCGCGGCGGTCGCGTGGCTCTCGGCGGTTTTGCCCATGTGGTGGGTCAACGCCCCGCAGCAGCCCGCACCCTCGGCCACCACGACCTCGGCGCCCAGTCGGGTCAGCAGGCGGATCGTCGCGTCATTGATGTCGGTGTTCAGCGCCTTCTGCGCGCAGCCTGTCATCAACGCCACGCGCATCCTGCGCGGGCTTTGCGGCGCAAAGGTTTGCGGGTCGTCGTTGCGGCTGACGGGCGGGATCACCTTTGGCGCCATTTCAAGCATCGCGCGCAGGCGCGCGTCCGGCATCAGCCGGGCAAAGGGCCGCCCGATCTTGGCCCCCAGAAGCGCCACGCGGAACCGCATCGGATAAGGCAGGATCCGCGCGAGCACCCAGCGTAATGCCCGGTCACTGAAGGGGCGTTTGTAACGCTTCTCGATGTAATCGCGCGCATGGTCGACCAGATGCATGTAATGCACGCCCGAGGGGCAGGTCGTCATGCACGCCAGACAGCTCAGGCAGCGGTCGATGTGCTTGACCGTCTTGGCATCCGGCTCACGCTCGTTTTCAAGCATGTCCTTGATCAGGTAGATGCGCCCGCGCGGGCTGTCCAATTCGTCACCCAGCACCTGGTAGGTCGGACAGGTCGCGGTGCAAAAGCCGCAGTGCACGCAGGCGCGCAG